>DATLKS010000695.1:0-17216 GCA_035538255.1 Terriglobales bacterium | reverse complement strand
CATTGTCGCCTTGCGCCCGCCGCTACTCTGTCCGTAAAGCACTCATTGGCGAAATCGAAGCTGCACGCCCGGCTGGAATGATCGCCGCGAAGAAGGCACAGATTGCGAGTGCGCCTGCCGCCACGCTCAGCGCCATCGGATCCCAAAACGATATGCCATAGAGCTGCGCCGAAATTAGTCGGCCGGCTGCGATTGCCAGCGGGATTCCCAGAATCAATCCCAGACCGACGCGACTGAAGGCTCCGCGCAACACCAGCTCGACGACGTTTATCCGATCCGCGCCGAGCGCCATGCGCACTCCGATCTCATTCGTGCGCTGCGCCACGGTGTAGGCAGTCACTCCATACAAACCGACTGCGGCAAGCACGAGAGCGACGATCCCAAACAATCCTGCAAGACCGGCGACGGCGCGCCCCTGTTCGAACGACATATCTACCTGCTGCTGCAGAGTTCTCACGTCCACGAGTGTCAAATTGGGATCGATGTCTGTCAGCAGTCGCGTGAGCAGCGGCTCCAGCGCGCCCGGCGAGGCATCGGTGACAAGCATGGCTGCATTCATGTTGTGCGATGCGGTTTCCAGCCTCTTCATCATGGTGTCAGGGTAGTGAACGTACTGCGCCAGTGGTACGTAGAACATCGGACGAGCAGGCCGGTTCAGTCCCCATCCGGCAAACTTGGCGTCGCGTACGACGCCGACAATTCGATAGGTGTTGGCATTCTGCGGCACATCCAGCCCGAAGTGATGATCGAGAGGTTCTTCGCCGCTCTTGAAGAAACGCTTCACAAAAGCTTCGTTCACAACGGCCACGTTCTCGCTAGTTTCATTGTCGGCCTCGCTGAACATGCGCCCTCGCATCAATCGCACGCCGAGGCTCTGCAGATAGTTCGCGCTTACTCGGTCCCACGATGCGCCGGCGTTCTCGTTGAATTTCGGAGCTTCGTGCCCTTCCACCATAATCAGCTCGCCCCAGTTGTTGGTCAGCGGGTTGTACAAAGCGAGTCCTCCGCCGCGAACTCCGGGAATACTAAGGAGGCGCTGTTCCATCTGGTGATAGAGCGAGGCGAGCTTCTCGGGCGTGTAGGTGGGCGGCGGCGAATCCAAAGATATGAGCACGCGTCCAGGCACTTGATATCCAAAATCCTGGTTTTCAAGTCTGTTGAGACTGCGCGCCAGCATGGTGGCGCCGGCGACGAGCACAACCGAGAGCGTGGCCTGCAGGACCAGCAAGGCTTTGCGCGCAAACGACGAATGGTCGCCCGTGGTGCGCGCCGATCCGCGCAGAGCGTCGGCCGGATTGGTCCGAGTGGTGGCGAACCATGCCGGAGCTGCGCCAAAGATCATTCCCGTCAACAAAGCAACCAGAAAGGCGAAGCCGAGAACGATGAGAGATGGCGCAGTGCTGATCGGGAGAAAATGGGCGCTATGAAACGCCAGCGATAGCAGAAGCCGCTGCTCCCATCGACACCGCGAGTCCGATCACACCTCCGGCCACGGCCAGCGAAATGCTTTCCGTTAGCGCCTGCGCAATGATTTGTTTGCGCGCAGCTCCCATCGCCAGGCGCACGGCGGTTTGCGCGCGACGCGCCACTGCCCGTGCCAACAGCAGATTGGCCACATTCGCGCATGCGATCAGCAGTACGACACCGCAAACAGCGAAGAGAATCTGCAGGCTGCGTCCGTACTCTTCCTTCATCTCCGCAACGCCTGCTCCAGCGGGCACGACGTTGATCACCTGATGGGGAAGATGCCGCTTGATTTCGGGCATCCAGTCAACCGGATATTGCGAGTCGTTCAGCATCCATTGGCGCAGCATCGCAGTAAGACGCGGCCCGATGGCCGCGACCGATGCTCCCGGACGCAGGCGTCCGATCACACGTAGCCACGCTGAGAATGGCGAGTTCAGCAGCCCGCCATTGCCACTTATCATCGGCTCTTGCTGCAGGGGAAGCCAGATCTCGGGTGGATCGCTGCGCAGCGTTTCTCCGAAGAAGCCCGGAGGCGCGACACCGATTACGGTAAAGGGATGTCCTTCGATCACGAAACTTCCGCCCACTACAGACGGATCCGATCCATATACTGTCTGCCATACGTGATGGCTCAGCACGGCCACGGGCGGAGCTGAACGGGTATCGTCTGATAGAGTAAACAAGCGGCCGCCAAGAGGCTGAACTCCCAAAGTGGAAAAATAACTTCCGGTTACGTACTCCGAGCGTAGCGGCCGCGCGGCCGTCTCAACGTGCTCGCGGCGAACCGCCATGCGTCCGCCGCCCGCCTGGAACGCCGTGACTTCCTCGAATTCCGGCATCGCCGTGAGCATTTGCTGATAAAACGAATATGGGAAGAAGCCCCAGCGGTCCTGAGGACCTCCTTCGACACAGCAATCGTCGCCCTCACCGACGCGATAAAGGCGTGCAGGATAGGAGACGGGCAGCGAGCGCAGCATCACCGCATTTACCAGTGTGAAGATCGCCGTCGTGCCACCGATACCCAAAGCCAGCGTGAGAACAGCCGCCACAGTGAAAACCGGCGACTGCCGGAACTGCCGCAAGGTGTAGCGAAGATTCCCGAGCAGGTTAAGCATCGCGCCTCCGAAGACCAGTTAGACGGCTCTGACCGGTTTTCGATAGGTGAATACTAACCATCGGCGCTACGGTTACACAGTTGCGCGTGATAGCTCATGGAAAATCGGGAGAAACACGACGTCCAGGCTGATTCCCTTCGAAACCCAAGAGAGCAAAACCAAAAGCTCACGCGGATGCACACGGATGTTACGGATTTGCACGGATCTGTAAGGGAGTAATTACAAAATTGAAGCATCCGTGCCGATCCGCAAAATCAGAGTGTATTCGCGTGAGCTTTTGCTGTTGTTGTGCGTCGGCTATTTTGCTCCTACAGCGTGGACAGGTCGAGGCTGTACTGAACCATTATGGGAATAAGGACTTTTGGGCGAGAGTGGCGCATCTGGTCAGAGTTTCTGACGGCTTCCAAAAATGAATTCCCACAGTTGCAACCATCGACTCAGAATCTCCAACACTGAACCCCAGCCCCAGTTTTGATGCGAGCTGCTACGCGGGCTCTGTTAGTGCTAACGATGATCCTGATTGCAGTGTTAGCGCTGCTCATTATGATTTTCGGCATTTCTGATCTAGTCTCGCTAGCTGGCAGATTTCTGTAATCGTGCTGCGTCTGACCGTTGATCGTCACCATCCGATACGAAGAGCCGCGAACTTGACGGAAAGAAGCATTCGCGCTGATGCTTCGATTCGAGAGGTGAAATCATTTCATTACGGCGTGCGCGACGCTTTGAGTCACCGAGGCTATCTGCTTCCCGATAACGGCTCGCATGTCATCAGGCAGCAAATCTTTTTCACCCAGCCGCTTCCATTCAGCGACAGTGCGCTCCGCAGTCTCGACGAGGATTGGCCATAAAGGGCTTGCCGGTAATCGTGCAGTATCGGCGAGCCGACGCACCTGGTCTGTGGTTACTTCACTGAGACTGCGGCTGCCACCAAAGGTTAAGCCGAGCTTGTCACCTGGAATGTATGGAAGCGTGGCAACGAAGTCATATGCAGGCGACAAGACCGGCGTGCGGCGATCTGGATAGAGCAGCGACCAGTTCTTGAGGTGCATGTCACCATTGCCGATTAGCACTGAAAAGACGAGCCGTCGTATGAATTCGTAAGTGCTCGCTTCGCCCGTTTCTGCCCATAGTACCGCAGCAATGTTTGCATAACTCCGGCGACGGTACTTGTCCTCAGGATAAAGCCCGAAGACCTGCGCGAAATCCTCCATGTGGATGTGCTCACCTGCAGCGCCACGATCGAAACGTTGTACAGCAAGCGCCCTACCTTTCATCGCGCCAACGTCGGGCGGTAAGCCGTGAATCTTCCCAATGTCGATCAACTCAATTCGCGGCACCTCGATACCGACGGCGCGCGCTAGCGCCATCATCGTGTACTCGTTTTCGGGCACAGCGTCAAAGCGAGCCGACGGCAGCTTGACAATCCACGAGCCTCCCATTCCGTTCCCCGGAATCGTTAATCCGCCTGACGCTTCCATAATCGCAGAGAACTTTAGCTGTACGCCCGCGAGTGAAAACCTGAGTGCCGCTTCGGGAAAGCGCTCTACATCGCGGCGGTCATTGGCTTCCAGAAGGGAAGTGTGTCGCGGCTGGTCCAAAGGCGCGACCACCAGTGCGCCGGGAAGATCGGCACCGAGTACGGCGAGGAGAAAGAATTCGCGTTGTGGTTTCACTCCCGCGCGCGCGGCGAGATACTCGCGTAGGTGACCCTCGGGTAGAAGATTGGAGAAGAAAACCGGTAAGCGCGAGGTTACGGCTCGTGTCGGAATAACCAATCCACCTGCCAGTCCCTTAAAGGAAAGGCTCAGCGTGGCCCTGTTGGCGTCGTCGATGTACTCCTGTTCGAACGAAAACAGATGGCGATCTCCGCCAATGCGGTTAATGACACCTATGCGCCGTCCGTGTAGGTTGACCGCAAGCGCGTTCAAGGATTTGAAATCAAAATTCATCTTTGGATTTGGTATCGGATGTGGGCTCTTCTTCGTCCGCCGCATAAAGCGGCTTTTCGATCGACTCAGATTCTTTTTGAGCGCGAACCAGTGACTGCACTGCAGGCACGAGTGCGCGCGGAACAAGCAGGATGTCCAAATCAAGAACTCGAACTAAATCGAGGAGCGTGTCGAAGCGCGGCACGATCTCGCCTGATTCAATGCCGGAAATGTGTGGTTGGGGCAGACCAACCTTTGCTGCCAATTCCCTCTGTCCCCACCCGCGCTTTTGCCGGGCTTTCTTAATCTCTTCGCGAAAATCTGTGGGTAGGCCTTTTAACCTGATGGGCTTGATATGCTTTGCCATATCGATCATGTATTTTGATATACTTTAGCATATCATACCGGGTTTCATCGATATGTTTAGTTGTATCACGCTTCAAGCCTGATATGCCAAAACATATCAAACAATCGCAGGCTTCCCTGTCTATGGGGCTGCTCGTCACCAGTTTGAGAGGCGAGCTTCGGTTATTTCGAGACTGCTTCGGAATACCCAACGGCGTATCCGATTGTCATCGCACCGTACATCAGCGACAGCAGCGCTGCTCTGCTTGCCAGCAAACGGGTGGGCTATTACGACCTCGCCGGCAATACGCTGATCGATTTTGGTCCAATCTTTGTTCGTGTCTATGGCAAGCGGCGCCCGAATCCAGTCCAACGCAAACTTAAATCAATATTCCGACCGCGCAGCGCACGAATACTTCGCGTACTCCTGACGGATCCCAGCAAGAGCTGGTAGGTCCAAGACCTTTCCCGCGAAGCCAACGTCAGTATTGGCCTGGTTTCCAAACTCAAACAAAAATTGATCGAACTCGAACTCGCAGCCGAGGGCCGCGGCTGCAAACTGAGCAAGCCGGGCGAACTTCTGAACGAGTGGGCGCGCTCGTACCGGTACGATGACAATCGGATTGAAAAGTTCTATTCGACTCTCGCAGCGTCGGAATTGGAGCGCAAGCTGTGTCAGGTCATCCCCAACGGTGTTCCGTACGCTCTGACGATGTTCTCTGGCGCGAGCAAGGTCGCTCCATTCGTCCGCTACAATTTCGCATCCTTCTATTTTTCCGGTCGAAAGGAAGACATAACCGAGCCGCTCAAGCTGAAGACAGTCACGACCGGCGCAAATCTCTGGATCTTTAAGCCCGAAGATGATGGCGTCTACTACGGTGTGCAAGAGGTCGAGGGCCTCCGCATCGCCTCCAATCTGCAGCTTTACCTGGACCTCATCAACTTCAAAGGACGTGGCCAGGAGCAGGCGGATGCGATTCGCCAGCAATTGCTCCGATTCTAAATTTATGGCTCAGTATCCCCCGAATGTCCTTGTTGGGGTTGGGCGCCCTATTTTCTTCTTAAGAAATTTTCGGACGCTAGCGAGCAAGAACACGTCGGCTCGCTTGACGCCGATCTCGCACTGAATTTCCGCCACATTCCAGAAGACGCTTACGAAACCATACTGGAGATTATTCAGCGCATTGGCTATTCACAACGCATCAATGCCGCCGGTAAACCGATTCCCGCGAGCTTCCAAAAGACAGTAACCGTGGACGGCATCCCTATGCGATGCAACTCGATTTTCTTGCTGGTGAGTATGGGGGAACGGCAAAGTCGCGTCCCCATCAGCACGTGCAGGAAATCCTCGCCCATAAAGCGCGCGGTGCAGACTTGGTTTTCGACCAGCACTACACGCAAGACGTCGAGGGAACGCTGCTTAACGGGGCCCGAATGGGGTGCACGTATGCCCGCATCCATTCAGTAAACTTACGTGATCCTTATTTGACCCGGACGAATTTGGGTCAAATAAGGGTCACCAAACAACCAACGAGTCTACGCCAGCGATGAACGAACAGAGAATGGCTGTGCTCATCGGTGAACGGATCTGGAAGTGTCTTCAAATATGCGATGTTTTCTGGCTGGAGCTGCTTCCGAGTCATGATGAAGTCGTAGGAGCGTCCGCTCACGCCGGCATCTGTGGCCACTCCGAAGGCTTGCTTGACCTGATATTTAAAATGCGCGTAGGTCACGAGGAAGTCCAGTTGATTCAGACGCTCTTTTCGAGCTTCGTCGGAGACGAGATAGACGGCAACCGTTCCGCGTGATTTCTGGAAATGTGTAAAGTACTCCGGCTCTCCAGTCGCTTCGCTCTTAAGGCAGGCGTTCAGAACGCGTTTCCCGAGCTTGATGCGACGATCGCGCGAGAGCCAACCCGGCCGGGGTTTAACCTGCCGTTCAGTTGGCCGAAGACGCATTCACCTCTCCCAGCCTGGAATAATGAAAAGCACCATGAAAGCGAGAATCCGTTTATTGAACTGCGAGCACTCGCCCAACGGTTCGCACTGTCTATCGCTGCGCAAGTCCGTGTCGAAAGCCTTGCAAAAATGACACAATTTGTGACTTGAGCTCCTTTTCACGCGCGTCCTCCTCTTCGGCAAATAAGCCCATGCGGCTACGCTTCAGAAATGCATACGCGCGGCTGGTTTCATCTCCGAGTTGGTTGACAAACGCTTCCACCACAGTCTGCTCGGTCGCGGAGCAAATGCTGCCTAGATCCATCCCGAGTAAGAACGCTCCAGCACTGTCATAGGCGACTTGCCGCTCGATGATCTCATCAGAAAAGCGCCGTTCATCGGCTTCCGCTTCATAACGCTTCAGCAGCTCCCCAATGTCCCGAATATCCTGCTCTCGCTCGGCAGGCCGGTCGAGATACGACACAATCTTGAGTAACGTTAGTACAGGCACTGGGATGACTTTCATCCGCAATCCGGGGCGGACTTCTAGCTCTTCAGCTTTGCTGAATACATGATCGAACCCAACTACGCTCATCCTCATCTGGCTGTCTGGCCATATCACGTGCTGCTGCAATCGGATCCCCGGTCCCGCCGGCATGATATCGACGATTCCGCCATGAGCCCCGAACCAGCGGTGCTCCCGGTGTTCCCGTTGCTTCCAGCCCCTCTCCTTTAATAGAGTCTGCATTTTGGCAAAGTCATCGAGATCAAGCGCAACTGCAACGTCTACATCTCCGGTATGACGATCCACGTCGTCAATGAACGCCCCATAAGCGACGGCTCCGATAATCACGATCTCCGTTTGCAATTGGCTACACACAGCCGCCAGATCGATCAGATCACTGATTTGCGCTGGTGAGAGTTCGATCATGGTCAGAAAGGAACTGCGTATAAAGTTCCTGCGCAGCTTCATGGGCCCGAGAATCTTCGCTTTGCATCAGTTCCGCAAAAATCAGCCAGGGATGAGCTATGGTGTAATTGTCGATCGAACGCCAGAATGCCAGCGTCCCAAAAGCTGCCAACAGCTTGATGGGACCCGCCCTGTCCGGCAACAGCCGAAGACGCTGCTGTATATCACTGCTGCCTTTATCGACGAAAATGGGAATCTCTTCTCCCCGGTAGTAGTGCTGAAGCAAATGCGCAGCTGGGCCTCCGGTCAATGCCCATCTCGTATGCGAGTCGGCCAAAGTGCCTGATACGTGCGAGAGGAACTCGCTGGTATCCCGGATCGCACTTCTGAATCTACCCAAAAGAATTCTCGGATACAGAGCTTCGCTGTATCCAACCAGTAACTCCTGTCGGATTTCATTCGCCGCTGCAAGATGAAGTTCTTTCCCGACGGAGTGAAGAATTTGAGAATGCACAAATCGATGTTTCAACCGAGCAACAATGCTCTTGCTGATACCGGCAACTTCTGCAAGTTGCCGAGTCGGCCAGTTCGCGGCACCTGGATGAGCCGCCAGAGTGAAGAGCAGTTGAACACCAGCGCGACTGGAGATTTTGGTGGAATCGACTTCCGGAAGCTTTTGCTCCCTTCGTCCCAGAATCACAGCTTGATAATTGTCTCCCAGCGTCAGATTCAGATTCCCAGCAGCATCCACGAAATTGACACCGGCCTCGACGAGCTTTTCTTCATGCAGTCGCGCTGGCTGTGCTAAAAAAGCGATGTAGCCTACATTTTTGTCGGTTTTTAGAGTACGTCTAGTTGCGATGATCGAGTTTGTAAGCGCCGCATTGGGGTAGACGCTCTTCACCTCGGCTACGAGTTTGAATTGTCCAGTAGGCGTTCGTAGCGAAAGCAGAGTCTCGAATTCCCGATCGCCTTGCGTCTTTGAAGCCGTAACGCTGACGTCTCGAATAAATCTAAGCGTCTTCAGGTGCGGAATATAGATATCGAGTTGTGTCCCGATCCCCTTCGATGCCAAGCTCATGCGTCCACAATTCTGCCATGTCCTCTAAAAGTGGACAACATAAATTTGTGGACTCTTGTCCACTTTATTCCGCTTTCGCCACTTCTTGGACAAAACTCATCCTATGGAGCATCTCTCGCTAAATCAGTACTATACAGTCTCACTCGGGCGAGCCAAGAACCTCATCTAAATCTGCCACCGTTCGGTCATCCCTTAACACTAATGCGACCCGCCCATTCCTTTTAAATGCCAATTCCACCCGTCCCCCAACGGCATGATTCTTCGATCATCGAGAACGGCTTTTCTCCTCTAAGCGAATGATCGAAATCCTGTATCTGCACCTACCGAGGAAATGGAACAGATGACCGACTCGTTAGCTGATCAAAAACATCAGCGGTAAGCTCCGCGTCTTTTCCCCACTGCGGCCTCTTTCGGGCGGACGCCCCTCAGCCGGGGCTCGGACGGTAGCTGCGGAACGTTCTTCCTGGTTCCACCGGAGTAGCCGCCTCAGAAGAACAGCCTGCCCGGTTCTTCTCGGCGGTCCATGCGGGTTGATTACGCCAGTCGGCGTAACGCTAAACAGCGTAAAACTGGGCCCGTTACTTACTTACCGGCCGGCGAGAGATCAAGACCGAGACTAGCCTCTCAACCTACATGGCATTTTTGGACTAGAAACTTACTGAGAAGTTGCGCAGCCTTGATCGGATGAAAGAGCTAAAGCCGATAACGGGCTATCCGGTGATGGCCGTATCGAAATTCCTGCACCCTTGTGAGACGGCGCTCGACGTACCAGTACAGAACACTTGTACTGGAAAAACGCACTCGGGGACCGAACATATGGGCTTACCGCTGAACTCGGATTGAGTGCCAAGAATGCCGTTGTACTTCAGATAAGCCTTTGTCTCGCACTTGAGAAATGCGGCAACGGTTTCTTCACTGATTGGCATAAGCGTTTTCTTACTCCAGCTAATCGACACCGGCTTAGAACCGCGCATGGCGGTCGGCCCCCGGCAGTGGCGATCTGTTAAACAGGGCGAGGAGGCGTAGTTCGTTTTCGTGCCAGTTGGACCCGGACGAAGTTGGCTCAAATCAAGGTCGCGAAGACTTCCTCGAAGCTACTCCTGGATGGGTTCCGTTCCCTCACTCAAGATCTTCAGATAGCGCGAGTAACCGAATACGCGGGCTCGGCGTTTTCCCGTGACCTCTTTGACTATACCGAGGCGAACCAAGTGATCCAAGGCAACCGTCGCGGTGGGAATGGATAGCTTAAGCTCACCGGCGACAGCAGCAATACTCACCAGCGGCTTCTTCTGCATGTACTCATGAACACGCACCGCGGAAACTGCTGCGCGCCCGATGGTCTGGATGCGATCTCGGTCCTTCGCAAAGAGAGTCAGAATCTGTTTCGCGGAGTCAGCGGCAGAGCGGGCTGTGATCTCAGTCCCCTCCAGGAAGAACGCCAGCCACTCCTCCCAGGCTCCCTGTGTTCGTACGCGCTGCAGCAGGTCGTAATACCGCTCGCGATTCGTCTTGAAGTACAGGCTCAGGTATAAGAGCGGCTCTCGCAATGCACCCTTGGAGCAAAGCAGAAGCGTGATCAACAGCCGCCCGAGTCGGCCGTTGCCGTCGAGGAACGGGTGAATCGTCTCAAACTGGACGTGAATCAATCCCGCTTCGACCAAAACGGGCATCTTGTGTTTCTCGCCGTGGAGAAATCGCTCGAAACTGTCGAGGCACTCCATTAATCGCGCTGGCGGAGGCGGAACAAACGTAGCATTGCCGGGACGAGTTCCGCCAACCCAGTTCTGGGATCGACGAAACTCACCCGGAGTTCTGTTCGCTCCGCGGCCCCCGCGCAACAAGATCGCGTGAATCTCGCATATGAGGCGGAGCGAAAGAGGAAAACCGCCCAAGATCCGACGAAGCCCGTGTTGCATCGCCGCGACGTAGTTTGAGACCTCCTCGACATCATCAATCGGAACCCCAGTTTCCGCGTCACTTTCAAACAGCAACAGATCCGAAAACGACGACTGTGTCCCCTCAATTTGGGACGACAACAGTGCCTCTTTCCGGATATACAGATAAAGGAAGAACTTGGTGTCCGGGAGCAACGTTGTAAGGCCATCGAGCCGACCCAAAGCCTGATTTGCTCGATCAAGATGCTGGTACAGGCCAGCTAGGTCCACAGGAGGATCGGGCGGCAGCTTTGGCGGGATGAACGCCCGCACGGGTTCTCCTGTCACAGTCGTCGTGATGTAGGTCCCCAGCCTCGACTTGTTTTCAGTGACCAGTGGCGTTATGAAGGGTTCCTTTAATAATCTTCTGTGGTATTAAAGGATATGGCACTATGTTTTAATAAGCAAGGGCAGGGCCTTCGTGCTCAAAACGGAACAAGGTAAGTGTCGCACACTATAATGTCAGTAACTGAGGTGCATGCGTAAAGGCTAATGCATCAGTCCGCTAGCTAACACCTTTCTGAGAGTAACCGCAGTCTGAGCGATGCAAAGGTCGAGGCTAGAGAATACGTTTGCTGTTCTGGTTTCCACCCACCGTACGCTTTTCCAGCCAAGAATTCAGTTCGGGACTCGCCCAACGGAACCGCACATATCTGCCAAATCGCACATGCGGTATAGGGTCGTCTTGGAGAAGCTGCCCAAATCGTGCTATCTTGATCTTGTGAAGCGCTCGCTTCAGTTACGTTCATCACTACGACTCAGTCGATCCCGACTGAGCTATTAAATCGCTGTCCAATTTCTATTAGATCTCCAGGCCCGTGGCGGAACTGGCATACGCAGCTGCCTTAAGAGCAGCTCTTTTGTGGGTTCAAATCCCACCGGGCCTACCAATAGTTCTTTGACAATTTTCGGAGAGTGGGCCGGACGGTGAGGCACTTGCCTGCTAAGCAAGGGCTCTCGCAAGAGGCTAGGGGGTTCGACTCCCGCACTCTCCGCCATCGCGGAAGGTACTGCTGAATGGTCGGCAACTGGTCCTGAAAACCGGGGCATGGTGATGAGCCATGGGCGTTCGATTCGTCTACCTTTCGCCAAATTTGCACATGTGCGTGAGCCTGGCTGAAACGGACCGGCTGTAACCCGGTTTCCCCAAGTGGGACGCGGAGGTTCGAATCCTCCCCTGTGCACCAGAGTGCCAGCGTGCGCGAATTGGAATAGCGGCCTGTCTTAGAAACAGGCGTTTGAGAGTTCGAATCTCTCCGCTGGCACCAAGATTGTCATTTCGGGAAGGCCGAGCGTGCACGTAGTCACGCTCGGAGTGGCAACGGCGAACTAACTCCCAGTTGCCGCCCGCCGGTTACCATTTTGCTGAAGTTGCAAGCGAAACGGATTTGCGGTTTTGGAACGGCACTCAAGCGCGGATATGCTACGCAGTTCGTTCACGCACATCTGCTGGTGTCGTCCGTTTCAACATCAGCACAACGGTCGCAAATAGAAATGCCGGAACCCAAATCCACACCAGTTCACTTCGGAGCACGAGATATCCTCGATGCGTGAAGAAGCGCGTAGCCGATACTGGCGAAACGCGAATCGGTCTCCACGGCAGGAAATAACGGGAGTTATTGAATGGCGAGAAAAACGCGACTCCGAGCCCTCCGTTCGTCATTGCGTCGAGTACGCCATGACTCGCCGTGGCCAAAAACAAATAGGCGAATAGAGCAAAGTCGCTCATTGCGGTCATGCCGCGCCGGAGAAGTAAGGCTGCGGCTAATCCCGAGACCAGGCCGGCAAAAAGCAGCGAGTGCGTGAACCCGCGATGGCCCCAGAAATCTCCGTAGTGAATGCCAAAGCGAAAACCGATCACATCGATATCGGGCAAAATCGAGCACAGCACGCCGGTGACCCAAACGCGCTTAGGAATCTGCGTTCTGTAGAAACAGGTTCCGACGCTTAGAGTCGCAACTGCATGTGAAAATGCTGATGCCATTGTGAAATCACCGATGTTTTATTTAGTCATCTCTGTCGTTCTGCCGCCAAATTGGAAACCTCAGCAAGAAGGGCAGACGACCGCGCCTGCCCTATCCTGCCTAGTTGTCCCATCTCGTCTGCTCCAGCGCACGGATGTACTCGATGACCGACTCCGACCAGCCATCGATGTGCGTCCACTTGCCATAGCCGACGCCATTCTTGTAGCTGGCTACGTTGATCACATATCCCTTGCTGTTGGGCGCGGGCACGCGATCATGCGCCTGCTCGTCGGTGATCACGATCAGGCGGTCGCACTTCTGCTTACGGTTTAGTTCCTCGACCGCCTTGCCGAGATTGGTAGCCCCGTGCTGCTGCGAGCGATCGATTGCGTCGCGCAGCGCGAACCCACGACGCGCCGGCACTTCGACGAGATCGTTTGAGAAGGAGAAGACTGCAACCTTCTCGGCAATCTCGCGCAAGAGCACGGCCAGTCCGTAAGCCGCGTCGGTGCGCTGCATCTCTGAACGACGAGAAAGCGGCGCAGTCATCGAACCGGAAATGTCAACCAAGACGATAGTCTTCCCAGGCAGCTTTTCGGCGCCTGCAACCGACTTCAGCATCGCCTGCTCGAGCGACTCCTCCCACTGCGGAGCGTAACGCGCCGCAGCAAGGAAGCGAAAGGGTAGCACACGCGCCGTGTTCATCGAGCTGAGCGCAGAGAGCACAAGCGACTCGTCCACTCCCGCATCCCGCATGTTGCGCAGGTTGCGAAGCAGTGCGAGCGCACCCAGCTTCTGCTCGCGAAGGAGTCGCTCCCAGGCTTCACGCTTGTCAGCACCTGTGCTGAGAGCAACCTCCCATGTGTCGGGCGTGGTCACTTGTCCCGAAATGAGACGCTTCCACACTGCCGCCTGTGCCTCGTCACGCGGCTTAGCGTGACAGAGGAAGAGCACGTCCCGTAGCTTAATGGGCCCGCCTCGATCGTACTTAGCAAGCTGGTACTCATCGAACTTCGGAAACGCGGCTGCAAGTCCCTTCTTCACCTGGCCCGAGAGCGGCACACGACCGTCCTTCCAATAGATGGCGACGAACTCGGCGAGTTCATCGGCACGCTGGATCACGCGGGCAAGCGTATCCGAAACCGGTGCGCGGTGCGTCTTGTGACGCGCCATCTCGCGGACCAGCAGAAGCGGCGCATGGCGCAGCTTCATCTGCTCACGAGCCTCAACGGCGAGTCCAGCCACCTTTTCGGCCGCCACCTTCGGCACCAGCTCAGCGATGCGACCGGCGATCTCGACTCCATCCTCGTAGAACTGGCTCTCCCAAAGCAGGCACGCCAGCACAGAGCGTCGCAGTTGTAGCTCGGGAGAAATCTGCCGAGCAGGTGCGCCCTCGTGAGTGCGAGGTCCAAAGTTGAGATTCAGTGTGTTCAGTCGTGCCATCGTTGCCTCCGTTCATAAACGTTAAGTTGTTCGTCGCTCTCTAACGCGCTCCTAAATTCGCGGGGGAAACTGTCGGCCACGGTTTTGCTCTGCCAATTAACTGAGCTACACGACTCATCGGCCGTGGCAGGATTCGAACCTGCGCCCTTCGAAGGAACCCTTGCACTTCGCCACCGGCGAAACTAATGTCAGATCCCATCGCCGGGGAATGGACGATACGGTACCGGCATTGCTGCCTGCCGCAGACGAAGTCTTACGGCCCGAAGTAACCGCGATCTATCACCACCGGCGAACCTTTTATTCCATACGTGCGATCAAGCTTTCCTCTTCCGAACCGTTGCTGAAGCCTACGTCAGAGAATCCGAGCTTTTTCCGCGCGGGCTCAGTCGGAATAATCAGCGCAATCTTCTCCATTTGGTCGCGCGTCGGTAGCGTGCGATTCATATAGTCTGTGCAGTCGCGGACTCGAAACGGCACTTTACGCATCGGCCCAAAGATGCAGAAGATTGCCTCTTCACTTTCGCGAAACCCTTTTTGAGCGTGCGCCCAGTAGCAGGTCCGGCAGAGCGATTCGCCATCACCTGGTCTCGTGATCTCAATGAGTTTGCTTTCGTTCATATGAATCTGCTCTATGTCTGTTAAGCGTCGTACTGAATTTCTGCCTGACAACGCTGCGCCTACTCACATACGCAATTGGCCGGGGAATCAGCGACAACGGAACATTAGGCGCTTTACCGTTTAGCTACGCAGGCACAAATTCCCGCGGCAGGATTCGAACCTGCATCTCCCGCTCCAGAGGCGAAGTAACCGTAGTCTTCACCACCGGCCAAAACTGCTATTTCAAAACCTCGCCGGGGAACCGGCGAGAAGAGCCGACTCGGGGCACGATATCTTCTGGTACTTTTTGGTTCGAGGCTACGCCTCTGTCCCAGAAGCTCTGATCCTCCGGCAGGGCCGCTACCCTGCGCGTCGGGTTCGGTTGGAGCGAAGTATCTCTTCTCTTTCACCACCGGCGAAACTGATCCGCGCTTAGTCCAAGAAAGTCACATTGCGCATAGCGCGAGAGAGATTCTCGGTATTGCTGAGAACTTCATGCCAGCCATCCAGCAATACGGTTTTGTGGTCCGGATGGCGCACTCGACCACGCACATAGACCTTCGGATTGCGACGCATTACTCGCCAGTTCCACCGATTCCGTTCGCGATCCGAAAGAGCTCGATATTGGTCCGACGTAAGGCCGTGCGGCGCGCTAGGGCTGACATAAACCGTCTCGCCGCCAAAGCGATAGAGCTCCTCGCAAACATGGGGCTTTCCTCCTCCACGCGCGATAGGCTCGCTTCGCAAGACAAGCAACTGTTCCACTCGCGCATGGGGCGCTGGTACAAAAAACCATTCCCCTTGGCGAATGCGTGCTGCGTTAGTACGCCGGTCGCGATACTTCGCCCGAACTCCGCGCTCGCTGCTTTGGACAAAATCGGGCTTGAGAGCTTGTTTCGCATCTCGAACGCGACTCACCGGCGTACTTTCCGGAATGCCGGCGACAAACCAATGACGTTCATCGTGCCCAAGCAAGAACCGGTGCTTCTCCGCGCCACTGCGGCTCAGCAACAGCAAATGACGATCGCGGGGTTGAACATCCAAAACCACCAACTCAGTTGTCGACTCCAGTGCTCGAGAGATCAGGAAGTATTCTCCTTGCCGATCTCGACGCACATCGAGCGCTAGATCTTCGGAGGCAATTCGGCCCGAAACCCTGTTCCTTCTGTTCAGTTGTCCAAATTCAACTCGCGCTCCCATTCTCGCGAAAGCGCGTTCCAACACGTTCATAATTCGTCCGATCTAAGGGTTATTACCCGAGCTTCTATGACCAAAACGGTCACGCATTTAATGGTCAGGGAACAAGCGGTCACGGCAGGGCTTTCGCCCATGAGGATTCGAACCTCACAGCCAGTAAAGCTAAGGTTGGCTGTTTCTACCGGAGAAGTATCCGTCACCAATCACCACTGACCGAATTAGTCAGCGCTGGGGGAATAAGCGGCAGCGGTATAGTCGATTACAAGTCGAAGGAACCGCAACCTACGCCAGCCAGCTAAGTTTTAGTTTTGCGGGAAGAGCGCCGAAGGTCGGTTAGCGCGACGGGAGCGACGCCCTATAGCAACTCAGCCACCTGACTGGCCGATGTTGCCCGCATAGCGTTTTATTTGTGAAATCCGCCAATTTGGGCGTCCTTTCGTTAGAAGATGATTGAAGATGCCACAACGTCGAAATTTTTGCAACAGAAAAAATAAAAGGTTTGAAAAATAAATGTTAGTTCGCGTAGTTAGCAATAACAGTAAACGCAATCAGCGTTGCTCACTTACTGATGAGAAGTACATAGAATAAGTTGCTCCCACGCTCTATAGTCATCACTACTAACTCAAGTATGATAGCGATGTAACGATGATAGGAGATCTCGACCTGACCCTTGCACGCTGTTCCTATGACATTCCGATGGGGCGCGAGATCAAAATCTCCGGGGAGAGGACCTTTCAGTCCGTCCCCGGTTACCCTTTCACGCAGACGACTTGTCGCAACGTGTGTACTGCCTCCACCAGATCGCGCTGCGCTTCCATTACGGCATCAATGGACTTGTACGCCATCGGCGTTTCGTCGATGACATCCGCGTCTTTACGGCACTCGACGGCGGCCGTTGCCTTCGCGTGGTCCTCCAACGGGAAGCGGCGCTTCGCCTCCGCACGCGACATGGCGCGTCCCGCTCCATGACTGCAGCTCATGAAGCTCTCCGGGTTGCCCTTGCCGCGGACGATGTACGAGCGCGCACCCATGCTGCCGGGAATGATTCCCATGTCGCCCTCACGCGCACGAACGGCACCCTTGCGCGTGATGAGCACGTTCTCGCCATAGTGGTGCTCCCAAGTCACGTAGTTGTGATGGCAGCTTACGACTTCCACATTGGCTTCGAACGCGGGAACTTCTCCCGAGCCCTGCACGGCGGCGATCATGTTGCGCATCATCAGATCGCGATTCGCTAGAGCGTAGTCCTGTGCCCAGTGCACTGCGCGGACGTAGTCCTCGAAGTGCTCCGTGCCCTG
>DATLKS010000694.1:0-4093 GCA_035538255.1 Terriglobales bacterium | reverse complement strand
AGCGATGGAACCGGCAAAACGCCCTGACTTGCGGATCGACTCCTGAAACGCCAACCAAAACGCACCGCGAATGTTCGATCGCAGGCGTTCTATGGCCAGAGCAGACGGTCCGCTAACGGCCAAATTCAGCTGCTCGCATAGGCCCTTGAGGCACCTGGGTCCGGTTGCCGAATTTTCACTCGACATTTTTTTGCAGTGCAGCATACTGATAGTGAAGGAGTGAGAGTCGCGTGATCGTTCGCAGTATTTTTCCGGATCCTGCAGCGCGTGACTTTACCCTAGTCGCAGCAGTGGCGCTCGTACTCGTACGTCTCCATTCCGGAGCGGAGATGGCCTCTGACTAGCTGAAGCAGCAAGAACCAAGAGATCCAAAACCCCGCTCCGGTCCGGAGCGGGGTTTTTTTGTGTTTTCAATGCAGGAGAAGAGCGATGTGTCATTTAAGCGTTGAGGTCGACCAATCTATCCACACGGTTTCTCCGGTCTTCGACGAGATCGATCGCAGCCCATTTTTCATACGCTCCGTCTATGTCGTTCCAGTCGCATGGTCGAGACGATCAACCGTAAATCTGAGCTTAGGGGGTGGGTCCACGAATGATCTGAGCCGGCTTTTGAACAAGCTCAGTCGACTCCCGGCTGTGCGTTCCATCGAGCACACGCCAATGCCGGCTGAAATCTGAGGCGCCCGCTATCCAAGTCGAAGCGAGCGACACTTCGGTCGCCGGTTATGGCCAGTTGCCATAGACTCGTTTGACGAACCGCTTGTCCGGTTTGCAGCCTGCGTCGCCTCAAAGCCCACGGTCTGCATTCGGCCATCAGTGCGCCTTCGTCATGTGGAGGCGACGGAATCGGTGCGAAGCCTTATTCGAATTGGTGGGCGGATTCGCTTGGAGCAGTAGTATCCGAGCACCGGATGAACCGAACTGCATAGAGTGGCGCATGCTGGTCTTCGGTTATGAACGTTGCGTCTTCCGCAATCGCTTGCGCGATCAGGAGGTGATCGAAAGGATCGCGGTGATGAAGAGGCAACTCAGCCAGCTTTTGTAGATGCGCTGGCTGAATTGCCAGAAAGTCGAAGGCCTCAGCCTCAAGTGCGCGTATCACCTCAGAGATGTCAGCCTGCAGTTTTCCGACTCTGACCTTGACCACAATTTCCCAGAGAGAAGCGACACTTACAACGATGTCGTTGGCCGGATTTTCAATGATGTCACGCGACTGCTCGCCGAGGCGGTGATCGTTGCTGAGCCACCACAATATCGCATGAGTGTCGAGCAGAAACCTCAAAGCCCACTGCCTTCAATAGCGTCGAGCACGTCCGACGGGAGGATATCGAAGTCACCCGCCATATGGATCTTGCCTTCAAGAGCACCTGGCCGACGGCGGGAGGAGGCTGACTTCGAAGGCGGTCGTATCTCGGCAACCACCTCGTTGTGGGACATGACGAGAAACGAAGTGCCGTGGCGGGCCTGCCTCAAAAAGCTGCTTAAATTGGAGCGGAGTTCACGAACGCCAACTCTAACATGATCTGCAACAGACGTGGCGGGCATCGCTTATTTCCTTTGCGTTCACATTCAGTGTACACAAATGGACTTTCTTTGGCAAGCAGAGGGCTGATGCGGATTCCAAATATCAATCCGAATGATCGTTTCCCACACCGTCCGCCGAATGCGGCGCTCAACACAGCGTCTGTTTCACTCTCGGATGGCCGCAAAGCGGCCCGCCTGCTTTCGGCCACTATTAGCCATGCACTGTTTCGTGGCGCTCGAGCATGGCGACAAACTGTGTGATCTTGCGCGCTCTGGTTTCCGGCTTCTTCACGGCTCCAATCCGGTACAGGATCGCGTATCGATTGGCACCGGTTAGTGTGGCGAAGAAGGCTGCCGCCCGCGGATTCTGATCAAGTGCCGCCCGGAGGTCGGCCGGCACCTCAGCTTTGCTCGCAGGTGCATAGGCTGCGTCCCACCTTCCGCCTGCTCTGGCAGCCTCGACCTGCGCCAGTCCAAGTGGAGTCATTCGCCCGGCCTCGAGCAGCTCCGTTGCGCGCGTGCGGTTCACCTGTGACCACTTGCTGCGGGCTGTGCGCGGCGTGAAGCGGACAAGCCAATGCTTATCGTCGTACTTGTCAAGCTGACCGTCGATCCAGCCGTGGCAGAGCGCTGCATCGATGGCCTCAGTCCTCGTCACGCTCGCTATGCCCGAGCCCGCCTTGGCGAACTTGATCCAGAGCCCCGGCGAGCTTTCCGGCTGAGTTTCGAGCCAGCGCTCCAGGGCCGCAGCATCGCCAAATGCGACAATCGGAAGGCCACCGCGTTCCTCGATTTTCGGTCTCGACAGAGTCGTCCTCCAAACTTGTTCGACGCGCTGCTCGATGGCCCTGATCGCGTTCGTAGCCGAACGAACTGTTAGCTGCCTCGCGGGTTGCGAAGAAGGCCGTCCGCAGACGGCCAGTTCAGTATCCTCGCTCGTGTTGTGAGGTCCCTAGCGCCGGAAGGCCGCAGGGTGGACGTTTAACGCAGATCACCATCTCACGGTAAATGCTTGCCGATCAGCTGCGTTTTCGACTCAGCGGCGCTGTGATAAGTATTCAGCGCTCCGACAGTTGCGCATCCCGTAAACGGCAATTCCTCCCAAGGGACTGAGCCAACGAAATGACCTTCCTCAAACCGGCAGCTTTTGTGTTGGCGTTGACGGCGGTCGGGGTCACCCCAGTCCTCGCGCAGGAGCAGGAAAATCCGTCAACTCCGGGGCAAATTCCGGATCCAAGTACCTACCAGGGAAGCACGGTCCTGCAGCAGCAGTCCGACCAGCAGGACCAGCAATATCGTCAACAGCAGCAGCAGCCGGCCTATCAACAGCCGATGCAGTCCTACTCCGGCGCGCAGCGTCAGGGGGGCAGCGCTTCTGATCCATACCCCCTCTGCATCAAGCAACTTGCCGCTTCACCACGGTTCGCGCCACTGGCTGGCAAGATCTCGCTCGGCTCAACCGACCCGCAGGCTATTCAGTTATTTGACAACCACTCGCGGCCCACGGCGACGGAAAAGATCCTGATCATGAGATGGGCGGAAGGAAAGCGTCACTGCCAGGCAATCGGGATCTCCAATTTTCGAAAACCGACCCCGAGGGAGTGGCTCGCTTATAATCGATGGGGCTTCCCGGCACTGCTTTCGCTCATCCACCAGCTTGTCGCGGGGCAGTTGACATACGGCCAATTCAACTATCGCCGGGCGATGAATCAGCTCTCGAGCGACCATTACCTGGCGGCAAATAGATAGGGCAACAATTTACAGCTCCTGAATCTCCGTAATGGGTCGCATCACGACCCTCAACGTGTTCGAGGACGAAGGTGCGTGGGTCTTGGGCAACGACGCGTCCGGCTAATCCGCTTTAGGTCCAGAAAGGGAACTTCGCTTAAGTAGCCTGCCTGCGGTAAGGAGCGTTGATGAGGGGATCGGCACTTGAACGGGCATTAGATTTGGCCAGGTCCGGCCAGTGTCGCAGCGTTTCGGAAATCATTCGCCGTCTGCCACCTGAAGACCGCGGAATCATCGAAGCTTATCTTAACGAGCCGAGCGCGAGAAGAGAACTCATCCTGCTCTGCAGCGATGCCTGGCTCGCAGCGCATTAGCCATTACTTTGGGTGTCTACCGGCCCAGATTGTTGCACTTTCGTCCTTGAACGCGAATGATCGGCGTGAGGCGAATTTGCACGCGGCGGAAACGAGCCTGGGAATCGTCTTCATGTAGGTGCCGTTCGTTTCAGCCGCCTGTGGGACTGACGAAGACGCATTCTTACCACGACGCTACCCCGCCATGATGTGAGCAAGTGCCCCGGCGATGTTGGCTGTAGCTCCACGTACCGTCTGCACATCGAGCTGTGGCCCCGATCGGTCTGGACGAAGCTCGCTCAGGCGAATGGACCCAGTCGCCATTGACATTCGTATAGTGTTGTCCGCTCTCCGGCCCGTAGTGATGATGAGGCGTTTGCGCGTTTTGGTAATGATATTCTCTTGCTGCCAATGGCGACAACAAAGCAATGGCCAATAGACCGGCTGCGCCAAGCAAGCGTTTCATCAACTTTCTCCCCAAAGCTATG
>DATLKS010000693.1:0-8137 GCA_035538255.1 Terriglobales bacterium | reverse complement strand
TGTAGTTGGTAGGAAATCGCCTTCTCGCTCACCCAGGACTGCAATTTTGCTGGAGGGGTGCAACTTTGAAGGCTCTAGGGCATATTCCCAGGGCAGGAGGGCAGTTTTGAAAGGCTCTAGCTACTATCCCCACGTGATTGACCTGTTACTTGTAAGACTCTAGACTCCTGCTTCGGCTACGCAACTGAAGCATTTCTGAATCGTAGCGATAGAGAACAGCCATCGACAGATTCCCTTCGAAATTAGGCGGCCTGCAGGTCTTTGCCCTGATCTTCACCGCGATCTTTCTCGCGCATCTTCCTCTATTACGGCTCCCGTATTTTTGGGACGAAGCTGGTTACTACATTCCGGCGGCGCACGAATTCTTCACCAGCGGACATCTGGTACCTCAATCTGTACCGAGCAATGGGCATCCACCGCTGCCTGCAATATATCTGGCTTTGTGGTGGAAGCTATCGGCCTTTAAGCCGGCCGTGACGCGCACAGCAATGCTTTTGCTTGCTGCCCTTGGGCTTACAGCAGTGTTTCGATTATCCAGAATATTGACTAACGATGCGGTGGGAATCGCCGTGGTGCTTTGCTCTGCGCTGTACCCGGTATGGTTTGCGCAGAGCTCTCTTGCACTCTCGGATTTGCCTGCTGCAGCCTTCGTTCTTCTTGGCCTCGTTTTTTACTTCCACAGTTTTGCAAGCTCGGAGCTGAATGGAAGCACCGGTTCCGGTCTCGCGGCCCAAGATCAGAGCGAATCAGAACGACGCGCGACTATACGCATCCTCGTCGCTGCTTCCCTGTCGTTCGCAGTCGCAGCACTGTGCAAAGAAACGGCAATCATCGCTCCTGTCATTTTGGCTGCATACGACTTCATCGATGAATTGCGCACATCGTACCCAAAGCGGTTTCGTCGCCACCTGCGGCCACTGCTTCTCCTCCTGAGTACTGCCCCTCTCACACTGTGGTTCGCGTATCACCACCACAAAACCGGGTTCTATTTCGGCAATCCAGAATTCTTCTCTTACAACGTGAGCCGTACGCTTGCTCCGTTGCGAATCGCGCTGTCAATTGGCCTGCGCATCTGGCAGATGCTCGGCTACATGAATCTTTGGCTGCTGACACTGGCGATGGTTTGGGCCATGCGATACCCGGCGTTAATTGAGGAAGACGGAACGGAACGGGAACGAATCGCTCTGCGCGCTCAATATCGAATTGCTGCGGTTTTGATTGCGAACCTGCTGCTCTTCTCCGTGATCGGTGGAGCGGTGCTGGCTCGCTATCTGCTTCCGGTATATCCACTTGCGATTTTGATTGCTGTTTCAACACTGCGCAGGCGCATACGCGAGTGGCAGTGGGCGGTCGCGTTCGTCATCGCCGGATTCATTCTCGCCCTGTTCTCGAATCCATTTGGCTACAGCCCGCCGGAAGACAATTTGTCATATCGCAACTACGTGATCCTGCATAAACAAGCTGCGGATTACTTGCAGCAGCATGACCCACACTCGCGAGTGCTTACAGCGTGGACTGCGACGGACGAATTGACAAAACCATTTCTCGGTTATGTGCGACAGCCAATGAAAGTCGTTCGTGTTGAGGACTTCTCCTATGACCAGCTTCAACTGGCGCGCATGGCTGTAGGCCAATACGACGTTGCGCTTCTTTTCTCAACTAAGCAGGAGCCCACCGCTTCCCTGCTCGACCATTGGCCCTGGTGGCAGCGGATTAGCGAGAGGTACTTTGGATTTCATCGCGATCTTCCAGCAGAGCTTGGCGCTGAAATGCTTGGCGGCCGCGTGATATGGAAGCGCAGGCGCGCTCAGCAGTGGGTGGCCATTGTGACGTTTGATCGAATCGAGAATGCTGTTTTCACCACAGAGCCACGGAGAGAGGAATTTTTGAGAATTAAAGCATTTTCAGAGTGACTGTAGACTGTACTCAAGGATGATCTTTTATGCCAATCCCTCCGGACACTGATGTCATCCCTCGGCGCGCAAGGAGCCAGTGATTGTGTTGAAGCCGCTGGTGCGCGCCGGGCTGTGACCTGTTCCGCTCCTGTTTCCAAGAGGGTATATCTGCCCATCAACAAACATGCCAACTGCTGTTCGTTAGTGCAACAGAAAGCAGATTCCCCGCGCCGCAAACCGCGACGATGGCATCAGCTATGTCCTCGCGGCGGCGTGAGGAAATGACGTTCTTACGGAGAGAACGTGAGTGAAGCCTAAAAACCAACACTCCTGATAATTATTCGAATCGGTTTACGCTCTCTGAAATGCGCTAGGTAATGGGAAATTTAACCGCAGCCGTGATCCGCAGATTGCGCGTCGGCTCCGTGGCTCCGCGGTAAATCAACTATTTCGCTGATACAGGAGCCTGTGTGGCTTTCGCCAGCTTCACTGTCGCCTTGGCGTGTGGCTTCGATTGCGCCTTCAGTGCAGCCTCTGCAATGGCAGGAGCAGGACGCTTGCCGAAGTACTTGTCGGCGTGTTCCCTCATAGTTGGCATCGCGATGTAAGGCTTCGAATAGTCGTTGCGCGCGTTCCAAAACAGGAAGCCGATGCCGCCGCGATCGCGCGACGTACTTACCTGGCGCATGATGTACTCGGGAGAATAGGTCTTGGTACGCCATGCAAACGCCTGCAGCCACGGTCGCAATACCGTGCCGTTGCTTGCAGTAATTACTGCAAATCGGTCCATCGATTCCCCGATGAAATGTTCCGGAGCGTCACCGGGCGCCTTGTAGCCGTCCATAGCGAAGAAGTGCGAGGGATAAATCATGGGCGATATCACATCGCAGTACTTCGCCATTCGGGTAATGTCCTGTCCGGTGTGCGCCAGGTCAACATTGCGCTGCCAGGCCATGATTCCGAAGACATCGAGAGAGACCAATACGCCTTCGGGGTGAAGCTGCTGATATGCGCGGTCGAGAAAATCGGCGATTACGTCTGCGCGCTTCCAGTCTGGATGCGCGGTCTGGAAATAGAATTTGGCGTCGGCCTGGTTGCCTTCGGCCGGAAACCGCACATAGTCAAACTGGATCTCATCTGCACCTGACTTGGCGACCCACTTCGCCAGCTCGATGTCGTATTCCTGCACCTTCGGATTCGAGGTATCGGTCCAGACCAGTTTGCCATTCTCCCGCCACGGCTGCCCGGTAGAGCGCGAACGTACCGCCAGTTCGGAGTGATCGCGGGCGATGTGCTCGTCACGGAAGAGCGCGATACGGGCAATCGCATGCAAGTTCATCGAGTGCAGATAACGCACATACTTCGGCAGATTCGGAATGGCTCGCCGATTGTGCGGGGCCAGCGGGTGATCGAAGGGAATACTCAGAGATCCATCGCTGTCTTTAATATCGAAAACTACTGCGTTCCCACCTACATCACGCCAGCGGCGGACAATGCTCAGGCCTTTTGCGCTGCCGGCCATGGCGCCGGTCAGATAAATTGCTCTAACTTCCTCGTCCTTCGCCATCTGGACTGAATGCTCCACGATCGGCTGCGGCTCGATCGTCGGAATCAGCAGCACTTGGCCTTTTTTCATGTACAACTGCTTGGGACCAAGATGATTTGTATCGCGAATCTGCGTCTCTAGGTCGCTGGCCAGCATCAATGACGACTGGGACAGGAACCTGTGAACGACTGCGTTAACAGGCTCAGCTCTCTCCGCTGTGTATGAAACGGTGTTCGGTGGCAGAGCGGCAGGAGACGCAGCGGGAGCTTCCGATGCCGGAGCGCTTTGAGGGCGCGCCGGAGTCGCAGCGTTGGACGTGCTGCATCCGCAAGTGATCGCACAAGTGACGGCTAGAGCTGACAGCAGGGAGAAGAAGCGTGAGGGGGAAGATGTCATTGTGTGCCTGAGTCTCAGAATTCAGCCGGAATATAACATTGATTCCAGAGTACCTGCTTTTTGATTCTGAAACTTACGCGTTACGAAAGGGTTGTATTGAAATGTGGACGAGTGTTAGAGGCAAGACTCAAAGAACGGCTTCAGGTGTCATGAGGAAGCCTGTGCAAAACTTTGACACAACTCAACTTGGCCTTTTATGTATCTGACAAAAAAGAGAATGACCGCTCAAAGATTGGGCGGGCCGTCCCAGGGCCTCATTTTGAGGGACTCATAAATGAAAACCGGTTTAAATACAGCGCTCGATCCCACTCGGCGTGGATCCGAAGCTGAGGATTTTGAGCGCAATCTCCGCCGCAGGATCGTCGGACAGGACGACGCCATCCAGAAAATGACGGAGATATACCAAATGTTCTTAGCCGGCCTGAATCCGCCGGGCCGGCCGGTTGGAAATCTGCTGTTTCTTGGCCCCACAGGCACAGGAAAAACGCGCGTCGTGGAGTCTGTGGCGGAAACTCTGTTTGGTGATGCGCGAGCGTGCATCAAGATCGATTGCGCGGAATTTCAGCACAGTCATGAGATTGCCAAGCTCATCGGATCGCCTCCCGGCTACTTGGGCCACCGTGAAACCCATCCGCTGCTAACACAGGAAGCTCTGAATCAATGGCATACAGAGAAACTCCGTCTGTCGCTGCTGCTCTTCGACGAAATCGAAAAGGCAAGCGATTCTCTCTGGCAGCTGTTGCTTGGCATTCTTGATAAGGCGACACTCACTTTAGGTGACAATCGTCGGGTCGATCTCTCGCAGTGCGTCATCGTAATGACCTCTAATTTGGGCGCCGGCGAAATGAGTGAATTAATCACTGGCGGACTGGGCTTTGGACAAAAACCCAACCAGGTTGATGCCAGGCTCGACGACAAGATCACTCGCACGGCTACCGAAGCGGCGCGGCGCAAGTTCTCCCCCGAGTTCATGAACCGCATTGATAAGGTGGTCGTCTTCAAGACGCTCAAGCCGGACCATCTGGAGCAAATCCTCGAGATCGAGCTCGGGATGGTGCAGCAGCGAATTCTGCAAGCGACGGGCAACGCCCAATTCGTCTTCAGTTGTACAGCGCGCGTAAAGAGGTTCCTGCTGCAGGAAGGCACAGACAACAAGTACGGCGCCCGGCATCTCAAGCGCGCCATTGAGAAGAATGTCGTGTTTCCTCTTGCCAATCTGGTCGCGACCGGACAGCTCAAGCTGGGGGATTTCGTCCGTATTGATCTGCAGGATGGAAAGCTCTCCTTCATTAAAGAGGCAGAGGGTGCCCTCGTCCCAGTTCTGCTTGAGAAATACGGACAAGAGGTCGGAACAGCAGCTAGCGCTTCCGCGCGCGGAGCGAGAACCGCTGCAGCTAAGCGCGAGTTTGGTTCTTCAACTCTGCTCGACAAATAGCAAGCTAAATTAGACTCGGAGAAAACTCGGAGAAAAAAGGAAGCGCTCGCGCTTCCTCTTTTTGCGTGTGACTGGGTCTTTGCCGAGCGCGCAACTCCTCGCTTCGGGTTAGGTTCTCTACAATAGGGTGTGAAGGAGCCGGTTGCGCCCGGCACTCGCGTGACACGCGCCCGATACGGTGTTCACGGCCGGTGATGGAGATGCCATGACTATCTACTCGCGCAGTACACGAATTGTGGTGGTCGCCTTATGCGTGCTGCTGTCCGCCCCAGATCTGCTCTTCGCTCGTGTTCAGCCGACCTCAGGGTCAGACATGTTCACTCTCGATCAGGAGATCCAGGCGGGGCGCGAGGCCGCGGCCCAGACCAACAAACAATATCCTGTGCTGCCCGACTCCAATCCAGTGACCCAATACATTCAGCAACTTGGACGCAGGCTCGTGCAGTACGCTCCCGGAGAGAAGTGGCCCTACCAGTTCCACGTTGTAAATCAGAAAGAGATCAACGCCTTCGCGCTTCCTGGCGGTCCTCTATATGTGAATCTCGGCACCATCCAGGCCGCCGACAACGAGGCTCAACTCGCCGGAGTTATGGCGCACGAAATCTCGCATATCGTGCAGCGGCACTCAACGCGAGCAGCGACGAAGCAATACAAAGCCCAAGTCGGTCTTGGAATTCTTGGCGCGCTGTTGGGAGGCAGCGTCGGCGGCCAATTGGCGGCAGCAGGAATTTCTTTTGCTGCCGGCTCCTATTTCCTGAAGAACTCGCGCCAGTCAGAGAAAGAAGCCGACCTGCTTGGCACCGACATCATGTACGACGCCGGCTACGACCCAATCCAACTGCCGAGGTTCTTTGAAAAGATCGAAGCTGAAAGCAGCCAAGGTCCCCAGTTCCTGAGCGATCACCCAGATCCTGGCAATCGTATCGAGTATGTGCGCGCGGAAATCGCAACCCTGCCGCCGAAGTCAAACCTGAGAGAAGACAGCCCGCAATTTGATGAGATCCACCGGACCGTAATGGGCATGCGTGCAATGACGGCGCAGCAGATTGCGGATCAGGACAAGCGCGGCGGATTCAATCCCAATGGAGTCAACGCCGGATCGCCAGAGCGCCTTCCGTCGGGAGGCGCCGGATATTCCGCCAGCGCAAACTTCAAACAACTGGATCATAGTACGTTCACCATCGGCTATCCGGCGGACTGGCAGGTTTATGGTGACGCTCAGTCGGCAGTCACAATCGCGCCACCCAATGGAGTTGGACAGGACGCGAACGGCCAGAGTGCAGTAGCAGTAGGCTTAATAATCGATCGCTTTGAGCCTGAACAAGGGGGAGGTCTCGACCAAAGTACTCATGATCTGATTGCGAGTCTCCGTCAATCAAATCCCGATCTGCGGCAAGTCGGCAATGAGGAGGCAATTCGCGTGAACGGCGTGGCTGGCCGTTCAACAGACTTAATTGGAACCTCTCCAATTCGGGACAGTAGTGGGCGAGCACAAAGAGAGCGTGATTGGCTTGTCTCAGTTCAGCGCCAGGATGGAACGCTGGTATATCTGGTATTCATTGCGCCGCAGACTCGATTCGATGAATTGCGTCCAACTTATGAGCAAATGTTGAGAACGCTACGGCTCAGATAAACGAAGCGACGGTTGTTGCTATAGCAATTTTGGTGTTAACTCGAGACTCGAAGCCTGGAGCGAGCAAACGCGTTTCCATTCTCCGTGCTCTCCGTGGCTGCGTGATAACTCAGCCCTTTTTCAGTTCCACTAGCACTTGCCGCGCAACTTCGCGCAAAGTCTCAAAGACTCCATTTCCTTGGAAAGCGACCGCTTCGAAGACCGGCTCATTCTTCTTCACCAGCTCTTTCTTGAGTGTCTCCACGGGCATGACATTGGGTAAGTCGCGCTTGTTTAGCTGGAGGACATAGGGAATTTTGGCGAAGTCGTAGCCATGTTCTTTTAGGTTGTCGCGCAGGTTGTCCAAAGCTTCGACGTTGGCGTCCATACGCTCTGGCTGGGAATCCGCAACGAACACCACGCCATCCACTCCGCGCAAGATCAGCTTGCGGCTGGCGTCATAGAAGACCTGTCCTGGAACGGTATAAAGGTGAAAACGGGTTTGGAACCCGCGAACTGTGCCTAGGTCAAGCGGAAGAAAGTCAAAAAATAGCGTTCGGTCAGTCTCGGTGGCCAACGAAATCATCTTCCCCTTCTGCTTTTCGTTGGTTTTGTCGAAGATATGCTGAAGGTTAGTTGTTTTTCCGCCTAAACCCGCCCCGTAATAGACGATTTTGCAGTTGATTTCGCGGGCTGCGAAATTGATGAAGCTCAATTAACTGTCCCTCGCAGATTTTGCGCCGCGCGCTGGCAGCGTTGACCTTTGGAAGAATAATTGCCTGACCTTAGCTCTTATACCATATCGGCACGTCAAAGAAGGGTGTCGGCCGGAGGCGGTCAGTTCCGCTCGTAACCACTTTCGGTCACTTGCGGCCGGGCGGGAGAGGATAGTATCCGTGCTTGGCTGTGACCACCAGTCCAGGCCGGTCTACCCGCACTTCAATATCGCGATAATTATCGGCCAGAGTGGCCTGCGTGTAGTAGCCGAGCGTGTACTGATTTCTTGCCACAAGCGTCACTTGTGCGTAGGCGCTCTCGATTGCATCGCGCGTAAATTCGCTGAAGACCTCGCCGCCGGTTGCATTTGCATACTTCGGCAGAATGTTTGAATTTCCGGTTCCGAGAATGTTGATCTGCTCCAGCCTGCGATAAACGGGAATTGCTGCCGACCCGACGCCGATCGCGTACACGGCGATCTTGTTCGTGAGCAAAACCTTCAGAACATCGGCGTAGGACGCTCGGCTTCCGTCTTC
>DATLKS010000692.1:0-2685 GCA_035538255.1 Terriglobales bacterium | reverse complement strand
CGGATTAATCACCCGCACGGCTCCGTATGCTTGTCCATCGGTCAGGTCTTCTGAGTAGAGAACTTCCGCGCCCGATGCGTACGCTGATTGAATGACGAGAGCATCCCAGAAAGAGATCTGAAATCCTGCCTCGAGATCGAGCGCTTCAAGAATCGATTCGCCACCGTTGACGACGACCTGCCACGTCAGGTAATCGCTGATGATCTCGCGTGTCGCTTTGGCGTCGAGTGGACGACCGGCCTTCTTGCGCAGGTTGAGCGCTAGCTCTTGGAGCACTTGTGTACTGACGACGCCTGTTCGATTGCGCCACAGTTCCTCCACGAGAGCCTTGGCGCGTTCATGCTTCGCCCCTGCGGACGCATCGTGCGCGTACATTAGGACGTTGGTATCGATGAAGTACTTATCGCTCATGGATCTCGTCACGTGACCTCGCTGGAGTCCATCGAAGGTCCAATCCGTCGCGTAACCTGGCGAGCGCACGGCGTCGCGCCTTGTCGAAGGCCTTGCGTTCTCGCACGATCGCTTCGAGGCGGTCTGTTAGCAGAGCGCTGATGGACCTGCCCTCTTCCGCCGCCACCACTCGAGCCTCGCGAAGCAGGTCGGCGTCGAGTTTCAGCGTGACGTTCGTCTTCATGTCTCTTCCCATTAGCACGTGATTAACGTGCTACACCATCTTACGTGCTGCCATCCCGAGTGGCAACGAAGGTCTGTACTTACTCCAGAAACGATGGGTTCATTCGCAAAACCGAGGTTTTCGAGGCGAGGTGAATATTTTCGCCGATACTGAAATTGGCAACATGCTGCTCACAATTCAACCACCGAAGGGATCGACAACGTGCACAGCGGCCTTCGCAAAATCGATGCGCTTTCGCTTAGCGACCGCCAGACCGTGGACAATCGCGGTCTCTGCGATCAGTCTATCCTTGACTATCGCCTCGTTCGACGTGTTTTCATTGTCCGTTCCGGAGACATAGGTAACAGAACGTTCCGGAGACATAGGTTACACTTTTGGCCCGAAGGGGTTCTCTAGGGGCTGCAAAGTTTTTTCCTCCAGATCGATATAGCCGAGATCGTACTCCATAAAACTTACCAGCCAGATGCTATGGTCGACCTCTTTGACGCCGACGGCCTGTCCCGCAAGGGACACACTGAGGTTGATCTTCTTGTTGTACAGGCAAAGGCGTCCGCAACTGGTGACCACGACCGTGCGGTCGTGGAATGGGTAGTGCGGTTCGGGAATGCCGCGATAGGGCCGGCAGGAAGCCGAGTAGATCTCGGCCGGACACTTCATGCCGAGAGCTTCATGGGGTCTTTCCTGATTGAACTCCTGAAGGAAAGCGTCGAACTTGGCTTGCTGTTGCAGGATGTTGGCGCCCGCCGGACGAGTGGCTTCTTTCTTCAAGGTCAGATGCATGCGTTCATGGCGACCGTTCTGCTGGGGATGGCCAGGCCGGATGCGCTCAATCGAGATGCCTAACCGCAGCCACCATACCGAGAGCTTGGAGAGCTGAAACAAGCCATGGGGCGAGGCGAAAGGAACACCGTTGTCGGAGCGGATGGCCCGCGGTAAGCCGCGTTCCTGGAACAGGCGCTCAAAGGCAGGAAAGGCCAGTTCTTCGCGGTTGGATTCCATCGCTTCACATAGCAAGAGATAGCGGGAAGAGTAGTCGGTGACGGTCAGCGGATAACAATAGCGTCTATCGTGCAACTGAAACTCGCCCTTGTAATCGGTGCACCAGAGATCGTTAGGGTGCAAGCCCTCGGACAAGGGCGTGCCTTCAGCCCGACTGCGACGCCGCCCTAGAGGCTGGACCAGACCACGACGATCGAGCACGGCATGAATGGTCGAAGCCGCGGGAATCTTGATGGCATGCGGCAGAGACCGCACAAGGCGCTCGCGGATCTTGCGTGCGCCCCAGTGAGGCTTCTCCCGCTTGGCCCGTATGATCGCCACCTCTACCTGCTCGGGCAACTGGTTGGCGTAGCGGAAGGGCCGGCGCGTTCGGTCACTTAATCCTTCCACTCCACATTGCTCGTACCGCTCAAAGATCTTGTAACCGGTCTTGCGTGAGATACCGAACTCCCGGCATAGCGAAGCCATCGTCTCCCCGTCCTTGAGCCGGATCACAAACCTCATTCTTTCGTCCATAACAGAACTCTCCTTCCATGGCATCCTCCTCTCCGCCCCCTTCGGGCCGAAAAGTGTAACCCATGTCTCCGGAACGTTCTGTTACCTATGTCTCGGAACGGACACAATTACTTAGCACGTTCTGCGAAATCCCGGTGCAGTTTTCTACCTGTGATTTCCTACCTCTGTTCTCGCTTTCTGCAAGGCATTGGCGCTTTCGCTTGTTGACACCGCCCGCCTCTGCGGTGACAATGCCCAGCAATTTGGAGGGCAGCTATGAAGCCATCGCGGTTTCTTTTGTCGATAGCCATACTATTCTTCCTCGCCGGGGATGCGTGGAACCAGAACGTCGGGAACGCTCACACCACGAGAACGACTGCTAATGAAGAGCAGATCAGGACCTTGCTTGATCGCTGGGCCAAGGCATTTGAAGCTCGCGACATTGATGCCATCATGTCGAACTACGCGCCCGGGGATGCTGTCATCGCGTACGATATTGCGCCGCCGCTCCAGTACAGAGGCAAGGAAGCCTATCGCAAAGACTATCTTGAGTTTCT
>DATLKS010000691.1:0-10131 GCA_035538255.1 Terriglobales bacterium | reverse complement strand
TCCGGAAAGCAGCTGAGGCGGCACACAGCGGAATTCTTCGGGAGAATGCGGCCAAGGCGATGATGACCTTCGTCAACATGGACTCTCCGGGGTTGGTAATCCTTCCGACGCATCGTGTGATATTCGGCCTGGAGAGTTTCGACGCGGCAACATTTCTTGACCGGGTACGGGAACTCTATGAGGTGCGCGAATTGGGTGCGGTGAGCGCAGCAGCAGCAGTGAAAACTCTGCGCGAAGCAGGTAAAAAGGCGACCTCGTTTGTGGCTGCCGCCAGAAGCGGTAATGTTCTATTAACGGCCAAGCAAGGAAGCTCCGAGCAGATCGGCCATGAATTCTCGCAGCGGCAGCGCAAGCTCGACGTCGTCCATTTACATGCCTTGGTGCTCGAAAAAACTCTCGGCATTTCGCGCCAGCAGATAACAGATCAGCAGCACGTCCGCTATCTACGTGACGCAGAGGAGGTCCTGAAAGTCGTCAACAGTGATTCGAGCGTGAATGTGGCGTTCCTGATGAATCCCGTTTCCATTGAGCAAGTGCGGGAGATCGCCTTCGTCGGCGAGGTGCTGCCGCAAAAGTCGACGGACTTTTATCCCAAGATGCTGAGTGGACTAACGATTTTCCCGCTGGATTACGGACAACAAGCGCAGACAATGTCAAGCGGCAGCCGACAGCCATAGTGAAATCCAATTTGAAACCTATAGTTCTTCATACAGTACGCAGCATTAGACGATTCCGGCCGTTTCCTCTCGCCATTTGCGTTCTGCTGCTTAATGCGACGCTCACCAGTAGAGATAGTTCTGCACCCTCGCCGAAATCATCCGAGACCACAGGCACCACCCAGCTTCCCCTCACTCCAGCGCAGGAAAATGGAATCCCGGCCTCAGGTGCGAGTCAGGCGACTGCGCCTCCCCAGAGCACTGGCACGGAGACCGTTGCTCCGCCGCCCGCGCCCCCTACAACAATCCCGCCTGCTCCCAGACCTGTTGCACCTCCACCTCCGCCACCTCCGGCGTTCACGGTTATGATCGATCCGGCACACGGAGGAAGGGACTCGGGCGCAAAAATTGCGCCCAATCTGCTTGAAAAAGATCTGACTCTTGCGTTGGCGCGCAAGCTGAGGCAGGAACTTCAGAGGCGGCGGGTTGCGGTGACGCTGTTACGCGATAGTGATGCCGATCTAAGTTTTGAGCAGCGCGCGGTGGTCGCTAATCTTGCGAGGCCGTCAGCGTTCATCAGCATACACGCGGAGCCAGGCTCGATTGTGCGCATCTACACCCCTGCGGTAAACCTCGCGTCTAATTTCATATCCGATCGCACTGGATTCTTACCGTGGCAAACCGCTCAGAGCGCATTTCGGACCGAAAGCACTGCCCTGGCCGTTGCCACGGCTGAGGCCATCGCAAAACGAGAGCTCGCGACTCCGCTGCAGCCGGCTTTTGTTGAGCCGCTTCACTCAATTGCTGCTCCTGCGATCGCAGTGGAGGTACCAGCCAGCAAGAAAGGATTCAAGATCTCTCCTGACTTGATTGCCGGAGCCTTGGCAGATGCGATCGCCACGCGCAAGCTGAACCTTGGGGGAGCGCATTGATCCCGCGTAATGTTCAGATCACGTTGATCCTTCTACTGATTTCCATTCTGGGAAGCGGCATCTATATCCTGCACCTGCGCCGTGGAACCGCCGAGAACCTGCGCCTTGCTTCCGACACACATCCGGTGGCTCCGCCGATCGAAGGCAAGAGAGAGAACATAAAGCTGACAATCGCTTATGACGATGATGGCGTCTTTCGCTCACGCGAAGTCTCCGCCGTACTTCCTTCGGAGCCAACGGCGCGCGCGGCAGAAGTTCTTGAAGCCCTGATCCGGGAGTACGTCGCGCGGCCGTCGCCACATCCTTTGGCAACCGGCTCGGCGGTGAATAGAGTTTTCTTAGTGAATCAGAAGCTGGCGGTAGTGGATCTGAACCAAGCCTTTGCCGATGGGCATCGCTCCGGCATCATGGTTGAAGACTTTACGCTCTTGTCGCTAATAGACACGCTGGCGGCGAACTTCCCGCAACTTGAAAGAGTCAAGCTCTTGATTGACGGCAAAGAGCGCGAGACTCTCGCCGGGCACGCCGATATTAAGACCATCTACAGCACAGCGGCTATTCACGGCATCGTCCGCCGACTGCAATGAAGATCGGCGTCTTTGACTCCGGAGTCGGGGGCCTTACGGTCTTGCGTGAACTGCTCGCGGCGATTCCCGAAGCCGACTATCTCTACCTCGGCGACACAGCACGGCTTCCTTATGGCTCGAAATCAGCGACGACCATCGCTCGCTACGCGGTCTCGAGTGTGCAACTTCTGCAGGATTATGGAGCCGAGTACCTCGTCATCGCATGCAATACCGCGAGTGCGCTGGCTATGGAGCAGATCCGCGCCGCCGCGCGAACCGACGTGCTGGGCGTGATCGTCCCTGGGGCGCGCGCGGCTGCGGCACTTACGCACAGCAGGAATGTCTGCGTCATCGGCACCGCGGCAACGGTGTCGAGTCATGCCTACCGCAAGGAACTCGAGAAGCTGAGCATCAAGGCGGTGGAGAAGGCGTGTCCTTTGTTTGTGCCGCTCGTGGAAGAGGGATGGGTTGACCATCCGGTGACGGAACAGGTAACCCGTATCTATTTGGACGAGCTTGCGCGCGAGCAGCAAGCCGCGAATGGCTCGGCAGCCGACGTTCTGGTACTCGGTTGCACGCACTATCCCTTGCTGAAACCGCTGTTACATCGGGTGCTGCCCGAGACCATGCAGCTCGTCGATTCGGCGCAAGCGACCGCACACGACGTAGCAAAAGACCTCTCGATTACGCGATCTGTCTCCCGGCGTGATCCGCAGGTGGAATTCTTCGCTACCGACTCCGTGGAGAAATTCCGTGTGCTGGGCAGTCGCTTCCTCGGACGTCCAATCAAGACCGTGGAACTCGTCACGCTGCCCGAGTAGCAAATAGAGAAGGCCAAAGCTGATCTCGCCGGTCTTCTCGTTCGACAATGGACCGGTACGGAACGATCTTCGCTATAGCAAGCAAGCCGGCTTGAGATCGCTTTTGCTAAACTCGACAGTTTGTCTGCCGGCAGCCTTCGCGCGCGGGAGAAGGATCGAATGGAGATTCGCCGAGTCGGCGTAATTGGCGCCGGCACAATGGGAAATGGCATCGCCCATGTCTTCGCCAAAAGCGGCTACGAGGTCGTTTTAAGCGAGATTGCGCAGCTGTACCTCGATCGTGGGCTCTCGACTGTCCGCAAGAACCTCCAGCGCGAAGTAGAGAAGAACAAAATCACAGTGGATGACAGCGCTGCAGCATTTGCCCGCATTCACGGAGTTCTGGATCGTCGCGAGCTTGCGCAATGTGATTTCGTGATAGAGGCAGCGACCGAGAAGTTCGATATCAAATCGGAGATCTTCCGCGACATTGACCAGATCTGCCGTCCGGAGACTATCCTTTCCAGTAATACCTCCTCGATATCGATTACGCGACTCGCGGCTCTGACGCGCCGCCAGGACCGAGTCATCGGCATGCACTTTTTCAATCCGGTTCCTGTAATGAAACTGGTAGAGGTAATCCGCGGCCTGGCCACTTCCAACGCGACCTTGGAAACGGTCAAAGCCCTCTCGGAGAAGCTGGGAAAGACTCCGGTAGAGGTCAATGATGCGCCCGGGTTCGTTTCGAACCGCGTGCTCATGCCGCTGCTGAATGAGGCGATGTATGCCGTAATGGAAGGCGTCGCCACCGCGCAGGCCGTCGATGAGGTGTTCAAGCTGGGAATGGCCCATCCCATGGGCCCGCTCACTCTAGCTGACTTCATAGGACTCGATGTCTGCCTCGACATCATGCGCGTTTTGCACGATGGCCTCGGCGACCCGAAGTATCGTCCTTGTCCGCTCCTGGTCAAAATGGTGGATGCCGGCTGGCTCGGCAAGAAGACGGGTCGCGGCTTCTATCAATACTGACTTTCCAAAGCAGATTTACTTCCCGGATTCCTTTGCCGGGATGAGAGAAAACGGATGTAACCTTAACCGCACAGAATCCTTTTCTCTACTCTGCTGCTGATCGCAAAAACAGAATGCTTCCCAGGCACACCAGGCTCCTAGCCGAATTCCCGCGTTCCTCCGCTGCGCGCTACGGGCTTTGTATCGGCGTTGTGGCAGTCGCTACGCTTGTGCGCTGGCTGCTGAATCCCATTTTAGGAAACGAACTGCCCTATATCATCCTCTATTTTGCTCTCATATTGATCAGCTGGCTGGGAGGGCTCGGCCCTGCCGTTCTTGGAGTAGCGCTTGGAATCGTGACCGCTGACTGCCTGTTCGCGTCCGGACGCTCCGCATGGATATTTCCCGCAACTACGCACGACCGGGTCATGGCCGGATTGTTTGCGTTCATCGGGATAGCCACGGGAACGATGAGTGGAGCCTATAGGCGGGCGCTCGCGCGATCTGAGCACGCCTACGACCTCTCACGAAGGCAGCAGCTGGAACTGGAGCAGATCTACTCCAGCACTCCTGTGGGATTGGGCTTTCTGGACGAGAAGTTGCGCTATCTGCGAGTGAATGAGGCACTGGCAAAGTTTAACGGTATCCCCGCCAAGGCCCATCCTGGGAAACATATTTCCGAGGTTTTGTCTCCCGCGAACACCCAGATACTCACGCCGCTGCTCATGCAAGTACTCACCACCAATATCCCGCTGACCGACATGGAATTCCAGGGGTCGTCGCGGCCGGGATCAAAGCAATTGCGCCACGTGCGCGCGAGCTTCTACCCAGTACAGCTTGGCGGGCTTAAAGGCATTCACGGTGTCGTCGAAGACATCACGGCAGAAAAGAAAGCGCAGAATGAGCTTAGGGCACTAGAAGAACAGCTTCGTCAGGCAGTGAAGATGGAGGCCATCGGCCGGCTGGCCGGGGGTGTGGCTCATGATTTCAACAATCTGCTCATGGTGATTAGCAGTTACACCGAACTGCTCCTCGAGGAATTGGAAGATCAGCCAGAATATGCAAAGAAACTCGAAGCCATCGCGGGAGCGACGGGCCGCGCGGCCCGACTGATACAGCAATTGCTTGCGTTCAGCCGCAAGCAGACCATGCAGCCGCAGATCGTAGTGGTCGACCCGTTGGTGGCAAATCTCGAACATCTGCTGCGACGGTTGTTGAAAGAAGATATCGAGCTGATGCTTGAATTGCGAAGCGCAGGCGCAAGAATCAAAGTCGACCCGACGCAGCTCGAACAGGTTTTGCTGAATCTGGCGCTGAATGCTCGTGACGCGATGGCGGGAGGCGGTCGTCTGGCGATTTACACAAGCCTTCGGAGATTCCGTGCTGAAGCGGTTCGCCCCCTGTTCAGACTTCCCGCGGGTGAGTACGTGGAAATCTGCGTCACAGATTCCGGGTGCGGTATGTCTCCCGAAGTTCAGGCACGAGTCTTCGATCCCTTTTTTACGACCAAGCAGCCGGGGCAGGGCACGGGCCTGGGACTCGCAATGGTCTACGGAATCGTCAGGCAGAGCGAAGGCCAAATCGAACTCAGCAGCGCTGTTGGCCAGGGAACGACTCTTCGTATCTGGATGCCAACTACCGCGCAGACGGCCGAGCAAACAACGCCCGAGCCGCCGCCGCTTTCCAGAGGCAGTGGAACTATTCTTGTTGTCGAAGACGAGGCCATTCTTCGTCAGGCAATTAACGAGTCTCTTGCTGCACGCGGATATAACGTGCTCGAGGCTTCAGACGGAAGCGTAGCCTTGGCTCTAATCGAGAACCACGAAGGAAAAATAGACTTACTCATTTCCGATGCGGTGATGCCCGGCATGAGTGGCATGGACTTGATTCATCGCGTGCGCGCAAGGTATCCGGCTATCAAAGTGATTCTCATGTCGGGTTATGCGCAGGCACAATCGATTGCGGGTCACACGCATGATGGCCCTGATGCCGACATTGTTTTTCTACAGAAGCCATTTGCTCACGCCGAACTCGCCAAGACCATACGCAGGCTGCTCTCGCACCGACTTCCCACCTGAAAACCTTCGCTTGCTTGCATTGCACGATCCGTCGGCCACTTAGGAATCCTAAAAAAATACTCGGCGATCCACAGCATTTTCGACTATCCTTCGCTTCATGGTGCGCATGACGGTGCTGGCGTCCGGTTCGCGCGGCAACACCGCTGTTCTCTCCAGCTCAGGGACGAGCATTCTTATCGACGCGGGCATCTCTTGTCGCGAAACCTTGCGCCGCATGATGCGCACAGGCGAGGATCCTTCGAAGCTCTCGGCTATCGTCATTACACACGAGCATCAGGATCACATCACTGGACTTGCTGTCCTGGCGCGCAGATTAAAGGTTCCGGTTTACATCACCGGGCACACGCACCAGGAGTGGCAGCGCTGGGTGCGCGGACCAGCCACGAAACAATCGCAGCTCTACGAAGACGACGACAAAGCGTATCTGAACCGATGCGAACACTTCCGCGCCGGGGAACGCTTTACGATTGGCGACATCGAAATTCTTCCCTTTACGATTCCTCACGATGCGGTGGATCCCGTGGGTTTCGTGTTTCGCGTTGAAGGTCTAAAGATCGGTATGGCAACCGATCTTGGCTACATGCCGGCCAGCGTCAAAGTGCATTTACGGGGCTGCGATGCGCTGGTGATCGAATCGAATCATGATCTCGAGATGTTGCGCGGGGGACCATATCCATGGTCGGTGAAGCAGCGCGTCATGTCGCGGGTCGGCCACCTCTCCAACGACTCTCTCGCGGAATTCTTCTCCAAAGATTATGATGGAGGAGCAGCATTCCTCGTATTGGCACATTTGTCGGAGTCGAACAACCATCCCGAACTGGCACGGCAGTCGGCCGAGCAGGCGCTCGGTAACCGGCTGAACCTGATCCAGAACCGGCTGGTTCTGGCGTCTCAGACAGAGCCGATGGAAGCGATCCGGTTTTGATGTCAGAGTGCGTCGATCAGGTAGTAGGCGACATCCTCGCGGGCTGGCGATACGATATCTCCGGCATCGCGCCGGAAATGCGCGGCGACTACGAACAGCACTTCCTCGACTGCGCCCACTGCCGCTCGCGCCAGCGCCTGCATCGCACCATTGATATCGGCCTTATTGTTGTAGCCAGCATTTCCGCTGTTCTATTCCTTATTGCCTTTGCCATCATCCGGCACTTCGATCCTAACCACGCACACCTGCTGGAGTTTATTGCGCTTGCCGGTTTTGCGTTTTCCAGCCTGGTCTGGCTGATTGTGGCCCTGGCAACGCCCGCTCCTGTGGTGATACAGGATGTTGCCAGAATGGGAGCGAAAAGAATTCAAGAAAAACTTCCGCCGGAGATCCGAGAGAGGATTCCCGCGATTGGCAACCGGCATTAGCCGGTTAATACGCCAGCAGGATCCTAATGTCCCTCACATTGTTGCCGGTAGGCCCAATGATGATGGCATCTTGCAATTTTTCGAAAATGGGAAATGAGTCGAAGCTCTCCACGCCTCGGTTAAGATTCAGTCCGAGGTCCTCTGCACGCTTGACCGTGGTCCCATCCGCTACCGCTCCCGCAGCGGGGCTATTGCCGTCGATGCCGTCTGTTCCCGCACTAAGGATCGCAATGGTTTCGCCAGCGATTTGTCCGGCACAGTGCAACACGAAGTGCTGATTTCTTCCGCCAGTTCCTGCTTCACCTTCCACTTTCACTGTGACCTCGCCCGCCGAGACCAGCGCCACGCGGGAGACGCCCTTGCGCAGCTCGCGAATGCGCCCGATTAAATATTCGGCCGCACGATCGTGCGGCCAATCGTCCGGAGTGTTGTCGATCTCCACAGCAAAGCCATGCTGGGATAACAGGCTCGCAGCCGCTTCCGCAGCAGACGAACTCGATAGCACCGGCCACCAGCGAGAGCTCGCGAAGACGGGATCGTCTGACTTTGGCGTTTCCTCGAGAGCATGTTCTTCGAACTGCACGCGCACACTCCCGGGAAGCCGCGCCGCGAGGCCATAGCTTTCGGCTATGCGGTAACAATCGGCCTCAGTGCTCGAATCAGGCATAGTAGGGCCAGAAGCAAGAGCATCGAGGGAATTCTTCGGCACGTCGCTGACCATGATGCTCACTTGCCGCGCCGGATGTGCTCTTTGCGCGAGCCTGCCGCCTTTTACCGCGGACAGGTGCTTGCGAATGGAATTAATTTCCTTGATCGTCGCACCCGAGTGCACCAGCACGTTGTAAGTGGCGATGAGATCTTCAAGCGAAATCTTTTCGTCCCAAAATGACTCGACCATGGCCGATCCGCCGCCGCTGATCAGGTAAATCACGAGCGTATGCTCATTCAGTGCGGAAAGATATTTGAGAATCGCTTTCGCCGCTCGCACTGATTCAGCATTGGGAAGAGGGTGTCCACCGAGAAAGTAGCGGAAGCCGGGCTGCTGCACTTGCGGCGGCTGCGAGCAAGCGACAATGCCTTCAAGTATCTGACCCGTCTGTGCGATCAGCGACTCAAGCATGGTGTGAGCGGCTTTACCGATGGCGATCACCAGCACGCGGCTGTAAGCGCTCAGATCGTAAAGGTCGTCTTCTACGCGCAGCATTCCGCGCGCATATTCGATTTTCCTGGAGAGGACTCGCGGGATAGCGATCTGCGCGAGAGTGTCGGTAAACACCTGGCGCAGGAGCTCACGCATACTGGACGACGTGAGACTTGCGTTTCCTGTCATCAAAACTCAGGCGCGTTCCTGGACGCGCAGCGCAGAAAAGTGCCGCGGCAACCATCCCCTAATGGCATCACGCATGACCGGAAGCTGGCCTTCGAAAAAGTGATCGGCGTCTTTGACCAGGACAAATTCCTTTGGCTCGGCGGCAAGATTGAAGATCTCGCGCAGGTTTGCAGCGGGCGCGAACTGATCGTGGTCGCCGCTGATCATCAGCTTCGGCCTGGTACAGGTAGAAAGATAAGAGTAGGTGTAGAGTCGCTCCTCCACCGCCAGGGGCGTTCCCAGGGCAATCAATCCGACAACGCGGGCATCGGCACAGCAGGTCTTCAGGCCGGTTGCCGCTCCGAAGGAGAATCCGGCAAAGATGATCGGCCGCGAATATTCGCGATCGAGCCAGTCGAGAGCGGCACGAATGTCGTCGCGCTCGCCACGACCGTGATCGTGAGTTCCCTCACTCAAACCGGTGCCGCGAAAATTAAAGCGCAGCACCGGGAGTCCAAAGCCGTTCAGCGCCTTTGCCGCCTGATACACAACCTTGTTGTGCATCGTTCCGCCGTGCATGGGGTGTGGATGACAGACGAGTGCAGCATACGGAGCACCCGGCTCGCCGGTATTGAGCAAAGCCTCGAGCCGGCCGGATGGCCCAGCGATAGAGAGCGATTGGATAGAGTTGGGCAAGATGAAGAACCCGAGTTCATTCTAAAGGTTGAACACGGAGGACACGGAGGGCACGACTGAACTGATGAAAGGTTAACTCTTCCACCTCGGTGCCCCGCGCTCCGTCTTCAATTTCTTCGGATACTCTGCCTAGGCGTGTTCCCACTACCTGAATTGGCGAGCGTCAACGTATGCTGTCTTGTATGGATCCCCTGCGGCTCACGCGCGAACTGATCGACATCGAGTCGATCACCGGCAATGAAGCGCAGGTTGGCGAATATCTCTACAGCTTGCTTTCTAGGCTCGGATATCGCACGGAAAAGATGTCGGTTGAGGGGACGCGCAACAACATTTATGCGACTACCGACGGAACTCCCGATCTGGTCTTCTCTACCCATATGGACACTGTGCCGCCCTTCATTCCATCTTCGGAGGACCAGGAGAAAATCTATGGTCGCGGATCTTGCGATGCCAAGGGCATCATCGCTGCCCAGATTGCGGCTGCCGAGCGGCTACGCAGCGAGCGCGCAAAAATCGGGCTGCTGTTTGTGGTCGGAGAGGAGCGCGATAGCCAGGGAGCTGAGAAAGCCAATCACCATGCTCCAGGTTCGCGTTTCCTGATCAACGGCGAGCCCACGGAAAATAAAATCGGTCGCGCCTCAAAAGGAACATTGCGCGTGCAGCTCACGGCCAGCGGTCGCATGGCGCACTCTGCATATCCGCATCTGGGTGAATCGGCAATTGAGAAGCTTGT
>DATLKS010000690.1:0-3555 GCA_035538255.1 Terriglobales bacterium | reverse complement strand
GAGCAGGGGGACCCCGGGGAAATTTCTTTGCGCCGGGCTGGACCCTAGCCCACCATCGCCGAAGTCGAGAGATCTCGGTGCCGTAAAGCTGCTGCGACTGCTTTTTCAAATTGCTGCGCACGAACCTCGCTGGTGTGCTCGACGAGCACACGCCGCTGGGCGGCGGCACCGATGAGCTGAAGCTCATCATCCTCCAACTCGAGATAGCGCTCAATATCGGAGCAATCGACGGGCAGAAGTATTTCTCGTCCGGGACAGAAGAAGGTATCGAGGCCGGGCCAGCTATCAGAAACAATAGTTGCTCCGCAGGCGGCAGCTTCGAATAGCCGAACAGAAGGTGAGTAACCGGCCATCACCATCTCCCGCCGTGTGATGTTGAGCGTGAGTCGTGCGGACGAATAGAAGCGCGCGTGCCATCGCGGATTCAGGTGCACGATTCTCCTCACATTCTTGGGCCAGTGAATATCTTTCGGATACTGCGGTCCGGCTACGATGAACTTGCGTTCCGGCAATCGTTCTGCTGGACGGACAAGGAAGCCTTCGAGCTTGGCTTGACGGTCGGGCGCGAAGGTTCCCATGTAGCTCACGTCACAGGCGAAGCGTTTATTGACTCCAAACCGCCGATACTCGCGCGGATCAAACGAGCAGTAGAGCGGCACGGCGGCTTTAGCTCCGAAACGGTTCTCGATTTCGCGCAGCATAGGACCGCCAGTGAAGCTGAAATAAACATCGAAGCCTGAGACCTGTTCGGCTTTCAGGTACTCTGTTCTTCCAGCACGACGCAAGCCCGCAATGGTGATGGGAGTATCGATGTCGTAGAAGGCCTTCACTGCGGCGCTACTGTCAAAGAGGTCGTCGTTTGCGGCAATGCCGTCTGGAAAATAAGAGCCAACTAATCCGACATCAGCGTCAGCCAATTCCATTCTGGCTTCATTTACGATGTCTGCCCAGTCGTCATACAACCGCAGTCTGCAGTAAGGTGGCTCGGGAAGATCGCGATTCGACGCATACCACTCAAGATTCTTTTCAAAGAAGAGGATGTTATGTCCGCGGCGATGCAGGGCATCAAAGAGCGCGCGGAACGTCGTGGCGTGTCCGTTCCCCCACGCTGAAGTGATCGAGAGACCGAATGCGACGATTTTCATTTAAATGATTAGGCCGCGGCACCACGACGCGGCACTGCTTGAGCCAACAATTCCGAAACTTGGGCTGCGCGTTGGGCATAGGTATGATCCCGTAATGCGCGCTGACGCATTGCAAGGCCAATCTTCGACGCCTGCTCAGGCGTCGTCCTCCGCAGTAGAGCGATGATTTCCTCGGCTGAGCCGGCCACCAGAATCTCTCTTCCAGGCTCGAAGAAGGTATCGATTCCCGCCCATTTATCAGTAATCACGCACGCTCCGGCACCCGCTGCCTCGAATACCCTGGTCGGCGGTGAAAAGCCGACGTCGGCCATCGAATCCCTATTCAGGTTCAGCACCATGCGCGCAGAGCAATTCACGCGATTGTGGTCGCCCGTTCCCACATGTCCGATCCAACGGAGATTTTTGGGAAGTTCCTTATTCCCCCAGCCTTCGCCTCCCAAAATGAACTTCAGATCGGGCGCGAGTTCTGCGGCTCGGATAAAGAATTGCTCGACTCGGCGTTCGCGATCGGGCAGGCGATTCGCGACCAGCAACAAGTCGCACTCTAAGGCGAAGTCCTTCGGCACCGGATGGTGTGTCTCCGGCTCCAGAGCGTTATAGATGGGGTGGCAATTGCGCGCGCCCAGACGTAGGTAGTGATCCACGACCGGTGGGCCGCCGCCGTAAGTGAATATGAAGTCGAACTGGGGAATGAGCGCGCGAAATGGATCCGGATCGTTCTCGACTCGAGCTAAAGTTGCCGGTGCATCGACGTCCCAAAATGCACGGAGTGCCTCGGTATCGATGCCACGCGCTACAGCCGATTCAAGCTCGGCATCGTCAGCTCCGACGCCGCTGTGCTTAATGATGAGGTCAGCTTCTGCCGCAAGTGAGCACATTCGTGCAAGATCGGCGGGAGGGGAATAGATCAAGCTTTCCACGTAGCTGTAATCGCCCGGGTCGCGCTTTTGCTGGCGCCCATAAACGTCAGGCTCAGCGAAGGTGATGCCATGTCCCAGAAGCGCCAGATTGCGATAGATTCCGCGGTAGTACGTCGCCGCTCCGTTCCAATATGACGAGGTGATACTGGAACCGAAGACGAAAATCCTCATTGCGTCATTTCCTCGTAGATCCCGATCAACTGCTCGGCGCGATGCATGCAGGTATGGTACTTGAGGATACTCTCGCGGCCACACTCACCCAGTTGCCGCAGGGCGGCGGCGTCTTTGAGCAGGTACTCGATTTCAGCGCGCATCGCCTCTCCATCAGGCACGCAAATGTAATCTTGACCGGGCCGGAAGAGATTTTCAGCGTCATTCCACGGAGCACACAGCAACGGCGCGCCGCAGGCCAGGGCCTCGAAAACACGAATTGTAGGGATCCCGCTCAATCCGTTCGCGTACTGGCGCCGCGGTACATGAAGAGATATCGCGCTCTCGCTATACGCCTGGGGTGCTCTAAGATTCGGGAGATATCCTCGATATTCGATCCCTGCGGCGTCCAATTTTTCGATGGCAGTCTGGGGATAACGCACGCCATAGACGATCACCTTACGATCCTGCAGAGTGGACGCTGGTTGGACCAGAAATTCCATCAGCTCTTGCGTCCGCTCCTCATCTCCCCAATTTCCGATCCAGAGCACGTCGGCGGTTCGTCTGCGAGCGAGCGGTGCGAAGACTTGCGTGTCTGCGGCTTCGTGAAATGTCCATGCTCGGGGCACTCCGAAGCCATCCGCATAAATGCGACGGATCGCATCGCCAAATGCGAGGACGCCGTCGATCTTGTGCAGATGGAAGCGCAGAATTTCTCCGGGCCGGGTATATGCGCGATGGTGCGTGTCGTGGAAGAGCGCTCGGAATCCATACTGTTCTTTTAAAGCAAGGACCTTATTGACCAGCCAAGGTTCGTTCCACTCGTGAATTAAAACGAGATCGACATCGCTCAGCTCTTCATTCAAAAATGGATCAAGCGTGTTGTCGTTCTGGTAGAAGTGGATGTCGAGTTCGGGATATGCGCGGCGGAAATCGTCAACGGCTTCGATGGCAGTCTCGCCTTCATGCCGCATCAGGTTGGTAAGTGACCAGGCGCCTAATTCCTCATACGAACGCACGTCGTGGCCTAGCTGAAGCAAAGCACGTGAGAGTCCTCGGAGAAAGTGCGCGTTTCCGTGGTTCCAGTCGGAGACGAGAGAATGCGCAAAGATGCGGATTCGCAGCTTGCCATTCATGCGACCGCGACCTCCGCGGACACAAGTGTGCGATAAAGACCCAAATATTCCTCGGCCATTCTGTCGGGATTGAAGATGGTACGCGCACGCTCGAAGGCACGATTGGCGTATTCGCGAACCCGAGTAGAGTTAGATGCAAGTTCCTGAATTGTGAGTACCAGGTTCTCCGAATTGTTGGTTTCGAAAAAGAGCGCAGCCTCTCCC
>DATLKS010000689.1:0-2479 GCA_035538255.1 Terriglobales bacterium | reverse complement strand
GAGATGAAGGGCGGCACAACGTTTCACTTTGTCACTGACGGAATTCACTCTGCGTTGCAGCGCGCCAAGGACGCTGGAAACGCGCGGGACGTGCGAATTGGCGGGGGTGTTGCAACCATTAAGCAGTATCTCCGCGCAAAGCTTATCGATGAACTGCACCTCGCATTTCGTCCGATTCTCATGGGTTCGGGCGAGAACCTGTTCGCCGGCATTAACATGCCTGCGCTGGGGTATCGCTGCACCGAAAATACTTCCACCGAACTCGCGACGCATGTGGTCCTGACAAAACAGAGATAGAAGCTCCGCGCGCAGGCATTTCTTTTCTCCTGGGCCATTCCCGGCGCATCCTACAGCCTTGGGTCAACCGGCTCGCTCTCTAGCGCCAACACACCAAACACGCACTCGTGAACTCGACGGAGAGGTTCTTTGTGTACGAATCGCTCCAGTGCTTCCAGTCCTAAGGCGAACTCACGAATAGCAAGAGATCGTTTGGTGCCAAGACCTCGGCTCTTGAGCCGCTCCAAGTGTTCGGGCAACGTGTATTCGGGCCCGTAGATGATCCGGAGGTATTCTCGTCCTCGAACCTTAACGGCAGGTTGCGCCAGCCCTTTCCGTCCCTTCGTCACAAACTCCAACGGCTTTACCACCATGCCCTCGCCGCCACTTGCCGTCAGTTCCTCCCACCACTGGATTCCTTTCTCTTGATCCGCTTTGTCGGTGAGATCCACAACTCGGAATGGCGTCGCGAGCAACAGATCGGGATCAGGGTCGCAGATTCTGGCCAGCGTCTCCATATGCCACACGTGGTCATTCGCGGTGTGCACGCCTAACTCGCTTGCGAGGACGTGGAAAGGAGCGAGTTTTAGGTCGGCTAGAGAATGTACAGGCCAACAATATCGGCGGTATGCCTCGACATAAAGGTGAGCAGCTTCTTCGCGCTGCTGGAATCGTTCTGCCAGAGCGGCGATTTCAGGATTGCCCGCCGCCGCTCTCAAAGCGGTGATGGCCGCGGGCAAGGCGGCTCTCGCCGCTGCCCCGGTTGGAGCATATTGCTGTCGCAGCAACTCTTGTGCCTTGGCCGACCACGGCATCAATTCGCAGTCAAGACAAACCCAGTCAGTTTTCAGACTCTCCCAGATGCCGGCTGCCTCCACTGCGTGGTGGACTCGCTCCAGGAATTGCGATTCCAGCGTTGGGTCGTTGAAAAATCGTCGACCAGTTCGCGTGTAGCAGGCCCCGGACTCTCCTTCCATAATCCCGAATCGCTTCCGGGCAGAATCTGCATCACGGCAGATCACGACTACCGCACGCGACCCCATGTGCTTCTGTTCGCAAACGACCTTGTGCACACCTTCGTGTAGGTAGTAAGCGAAAGCGTCCTCAGGGTGTTCAAGCAACCCGTCGCGCCTACTGGTTTCGCAAGGAGACATCGTAGGTGGCAGATAGATGAGCCACTTTGGATTCGAGGCAAATCGGCTCATAACCTCCAAGGCGGTGATGGCGTTCTCTTCCCGAATTGTGATGGTTCGGTTTAGGCGCGTGTTGATGATCCGTTTGCCGATTACATCCTCGATATCCAGCAGATCATCCAGTTGCTGTTGAGCGGTCAGCGCAGGCGCACTCGCTTCTTCGGCCAGGAACGGTTTTACCGACTCGTAATAGGTGTGCAGCGCCGGTACCGACACGAGTTCACGTTCGGGGTAGCGCAGTGCGGTCAGTTTGCCCCCGAACACGCACCCGGTATCTATGTTGATCGTGCGGTTCAGCCATTCGGGCTCTGCAATGGGCGTATGCCCGTAGACGACCATGGGTGTGCCGCGATATTCGGCGGCCCAGTTGTACCGCACGGGGAGTCCGAAATCGTCAGTTTCTCCCGTGGTCTCTCCGTAAAGCGCGAAATCGCGTACCTTGCCCGATGCACGCCCCTGCATTTCCTCCTTCATGCCCGCGTGTGCGACCACAAGCTTCCCCTCGTCGAACACGTAGTGGCTAACCAGGTCGTCGAGAAACTTGATGACAGCTTGCTTGAACTCGGGGCTTTCTTTGTCGAGCTGCTGAACTGAGTCGGCGAGCCCGTGCGTCATCTGTACGTCGCGGCCTTTTAGCTTCCGCATCAATTTCATGTCGTGGTTTCCGGGAACACATAAAGCCGTTCCGTCAGCAACCATTCTCATGACCAGACGCAAAACGTCAGGAATCTTGGGCCCGCGATCGACAAGATCGCCGACGAAGACCGCTTTCCGTCCGTCTGGCGGGGTAGCCTTTGGTCCGTCCGACCCGTTCTCCATTTTGTAGCCAAGTTGTCCGAGTAGAGTATTTAACTCCTCGTAGCAACCGTGCACGTCCCCGATGATGTCGAAGGGCCCGTGCTCGTGCTTGAGATTGTTCCAAAGCGGCTGGCGCACGATGCTGACCGACGAGACCACTTCCGGAGTGGACAGAGTGAAAACGTGCCGAAACCCTTCCCGCTCCAATCCTC
>DATLKS010000688.1:0-2276 GCA_035538255.1 Terriglobales bacterium | reverse complement strand
ACCAGGGATTCGGGAGGGGGCTATGGTGCTTCGGATCCTCCTCGCTGCGCTTCTCGCAAGGTCCGCGCTGGCGCAAGGCAAACCTAGCGCTGCGCCCAGCTATAAGCCTGTCACCGGGAAACAGCGGTTCAACTGGTTTGTGGTTTCGACCGTCGGTCCCCCGAGCCTTCTGCTGTCCGGCCCGATCAGCGCAGCATGGGGAACAGCATTCAACAAACCGCTCGAGTATGGGCCGCATTGGGAAGGCTTCGGTAAGCGCTACGGGATCCGTCTGACCGGTGTTTCGACTGGTAACGCGATCGAAGCAAGTCTCGGCGCCGTGTGGGGGGAAGACCCGCGCTACTTCCGTTCGCCGGACCACGCGTTCAAATTACGTGTGAAGTATGTGATCCGAACCACGTTCACGGCTCGCGAACGCGATGGGCGCTGGCGACCCGCTTACGCTCGATACGTCGGCAACCTCGGCAACAACTTTCTCTCGAACACATGGCGTGTCAAAAGCGAAAGTGGACTGGACAATGCCGCCCTGCGCTGCGTATGGGGGATTACGGGACGAATGGCCGGTAATGCCTTTTCGGAGTTCTGGCCCGATGTGAAAAGGCTAGTCTTCAAGAAGTAGACGGGTGCTGAGTTTCCTCCTAGATACCTCCCGGGATGACTTGCGCGCCCGACATGCCCCCTTTGGCTGCCGGCGAAAGGAAAGAACGCGATCTGAGCTGGCATGATTGTGGCGTAATATCTCTATATCACTCATCGCCGGGCGGGCGTAAGAAGTCCTGGTGTTGGCAGCGTACAGCTCTAAACGAAAATATTTCGATCAAGAAACGTGTTTCGAAACTTGCCCTGCGGATCAAGCTTCTTGGCAAGAGCCACAAACTCCGGCAGACGCTCATATCTCGATCTCAGTTGCGCGGGCGCCATGGTGAACAGTTTCCCCCAATGCGGTCTGGGGTTGAAGGGCGCCAACTCTCGTTCAATCGCCGGAAGGAGCTTACTGACTGCTGGCCAATCCTGCTTCCAGGTGAAATGTATCGCGACGCTATTCTGCTTGTATGCCATACTCATCCAGAGATCATCGGCGGCGATCGTGCGAATCTCCGAAATCAGCAAGTGTGGGCTAACCATATCGCGCAATCTTTCTATCGCTAGAATGGCCTCCACTGCGTGCGGGCGAGGAACAAAGTATTCTGACTGCAATTCTTTGCCGGCACTGGGCATGAATCCCATTCGGAAATGTGGCAAACGCGCGTACCAGGGACCAGGCACCCCCATCTGTTCCGTGCAGTTCTCTGGCGCGAGTTCTGCGATCGGGTGCAAGTTCTTAGTCGCGAGCTTCGCGTCGAAAAATTCCGGTTTGGCCTCGAACTTGGGTTCCGCGTCTAGCCGCGTCTTAAGCCATACTTCATTCACGCGCTGCTTTTGCCAGTCGGTGAACAGGCTGACACTGTAGGCGCTCGCTTCAATTGCGTCGAAATTCTGCTTCAATTGATCGAGAGGGAGATTTTCGTAAACGTACTGCTTCATGGTGAATGTCGGCTGCAGGTCGAGCGTGAGTTTCGTGATCACACCCAGAGCACCAAGCCCGACAACGGCACCACGAAACGTGTCACCGTCTTTGTCACGCGTCAGCTTCAGCACGTCGCCTGAAGCCGTTACCAATTCGAGCGCGGAAACTTGTGTCGAAAGATTTCCATTCTTCACACCGGAACCATGAGTCGCGGTGCTGCACGCGCCCGCAACCGAAATGTGTGGCAGCGAGGCCAAGTTGTGCAACGCAAAACCGTGCCGGTCGAGATAGGGACATAGTTGTCCGTAGCTCATTCCGCTTTCAATCGTGGTAGTCTTCGCCTGAGCATCCAGCGCGACGACATTGTCCTGCGACCTAAGATAAAGAAATTGGGTAGTGGTATTGGCAAGCTCGTTGAAGCAATGCCGCGTGCCCAATACCTTGAACTGATTGTTCGCCTTCACAAATCGCTGAATATCTTCGAACGAAGTCGCGGCGTACAAGCGCTCCGTGCCGTACTCGAGATTTCCAGCCCAGTTGGTCAGCTTGTGCTCTACGGCCCACGCGAATGCACGAGAAAGTAACGGGCTCGCCACCATGGCGGAAGCGAACTTCATGAAGGTACGTTTGTTCAAGGTTCGGGTCTCTGTCTAGCCACCGCCGTCGCAGGCCTATGACAATCTGGACAACTTACAGTGAGCCGCAGCGGGAGTCAAGGCACGGTTCGAAGTCACGGGAAACAAGGCGGGTCGAACCGGACTAGCGCGTT
>DATLKS010000687.1:0-4896 GCA_035538255.1 Terriglobales bacterium | reverse complement strand
GCGCGCATCTTGATTCCACCCTCATCGGTTTCATGCGTCCATTCGGTGAATTTGATTTCGGCGACCAATTCTGGTTTGACGAAGTGAACCTTCCGCGGACTATCGATCTTTCCCGTAAAGGGATTCTCCTTAGTATCACGTTTGTGCAGGATCTCCCACATTTTGGCGTGTGAAGCATGAGTAAAGCCGCTTCCGGCTTGCCCGACGGGGATCAGCCTTCCTTTTTTGTCATAGAGTCCTAGCACGAGCGAGCCGAAATGTTCACGGCTGCCTCTTGGATCCGTGTACCCGCCGATTACGCACTCCTGGCGCTGCGTAATCTTGATCTTGAGCCACTCTCGCGTGCGCTTCTGGATATAACAGCTATTCCGGCGTTTGGCGACAATGCCTTCGAGTCCCTGCTGACGAGCGGCGTCGAGCAGCGCACGACCGTTGCCAATGAAGTGTTCTGAAACCTTCAGCACTTCGCCAGGCTGCACGATCTGCGCGAGGAGACGCTTTCGCTCTTCCAAGTCGACTTTCATTAAGGAGTAGCCGTTTAGATGTAAAAGATCGAATGCGTAGTAAAGAATGAAGACGCTGCTGTCAGGGGAACGGCGCTTGCCATCGAGCGAAAGACCGCTGCGTTGCTGCATCAGGCTGAAAGAGGCACGGCCGTTTTCGTCGAGAGCAACGATCTCGCCATCGATGATGCATGACTTGCAATTCAGCTTGCCGGCAATGACATGCAGCTCAGGAAAGTCTCTTGTTTGGTCGTTCTGATTGCGGGAGACCATTCGTAATGACTGTTTGCCATCTTCACCGAAAAACACTATCGACCGATAGCCGTCCCATTTGATTTCAAAGAGCCACGCTTGGTCATCGAAAGCCTCGTCCCTTGGCGTCGCGAGCATGGGATGAATCTCGCGTGGCATCGTTTGCTTCGCCGAGCCTTTGAGTTTATCTAGACCGAACTCGTCTTTTTTTTTAAGGCTTACAGGAGCTTTCACCTGTGAGGAGTCGGCGCGCGATGATTCTGCTTGTTCTTTGCCGGAAATCAAATTCGCGCTCTTCTTGGCCGTTTTGTTGGTGGATGTTTTTGCGGAGGTGCGCTCGGCCGCGAGTTTACTGTCATGTTTGGCAACTGCATCGGCCAGCCACGCGTTTTTTGAGCTTGAAGATCCGGAAGTCGCCGGCCGATTGCTCTGCCACTCCGCTGCTCCCGCGTCGCCGGCGATTGCCTTCAGGGAACGCTTGGTGAGTACCGAATAGTCGTATTTATCGATGTCATATCCGGGTACTGCATTCTCGTCACGTTTCTTGATCAACAGCCATTCCGTGCCTTTCGATCCCGGCCGCCTCGAGCGTATTTTTGCCAACACAAAGTCTCCCTGGAGCTTCTGCCCATGAAGGCGAAACTTCAAATCACCTTTCGCCAGCATCGCGGCCGCTTGTTTCTCGCGTTCCGCGCGGCTCTGCGCGTGATCCGAATAATCCTCTTTGAGCGGCTCCCAGGTGCCGGTGTCCCGGACCATGACCGTGCCCGCTCCATAGTTGTCAGGCGGGATGATGCCTTCGAAGTGAAAATACGAAACAGGATGATCCTCTACCTGCATCGCCAGGCGTTTGTCTGTAGGATCGAGCGACGGACCCTTGGGCACTGCCCATGACTTGAGCACGCCTTCCATCTCAAGGCGGAAGTCGTAGTGCAGATGCGACGCTCTGTGTTTCTGTACGACAAACCGGAATCCTTTTTTGGGATCCAGTTTCGGCGGCGGCTCCGGCGTGCGATCGAAGCTGCGCTTCCGTTTGTATTCCTCAAGAGGCATAGGTGCAGGGTTACAGGGAACAGGTTATAGCTTACAGGGACTACATCGAAGAGTTCTTCCCCACCTGTTGCCTGTTCCCCTCCTCCATTTTCAAGCTACTGCTTCCGTGTACTGCTGCGGATTGCTGCGGAACTTGTCTGCGCACTGCTGAGAGCAGAAGTACCACTCCTTGCCATTGTGATTGATTTTGGCAGCGGCGTTGTTCTCATCGATCTGCATGTTGCAAACAGGATCTCTCTGCATAGTATCCTCCGAGCAGATTGGAATCCTCGCAGCCGGATGCGGCTGCCTGCAGCGAGATAAAAGCGCCTAGCGGAGAAAACAATCAGGGCCATGATCCTCGACCAGCCTTCTCGCTATGGCGGGCGCTTTCTTAGGGAGCGCGTGCTTTTTGCTGAGCGATTTGGCGATCCGCTCCGTCTGTGAAATCAGATATGCCCATCAGCTTTGCCAAGGCTGGAACTATGAGAAGATTGCGATCCGCTCGATTCATTATGCGGAATTCTGAATTTACTCCGAGCAGTCCCCGGTACCAAATTGCAGGGCTCGTGTTTGTCATTGTTCTGGTTTATACAACGCTTGGAATCGATATTTCCATGGCATCTGCCGGTGAACGGCAAGAGCGTTCATCTGCTGTTGTGCAAGCCGAGCAGGGCGGAAAATCGAACGACCAGGGCCCACGTAATGACCGCAATCCTTCAGAGGGGTTTTCCGAAGAGGTAGCAGAGCGCGTTATTCAGCAAGTCGCAGATGGCCTGCAACAGCACAACACGCGACGCCTGCTTTCAGCTTTTGACTCTGGACTAATGGTCGGCTACGCGAACTTCCAAAACCAGGTGGAAGCAATGTTCCAGCAGTACGACTCATTCCGGGTACACTTTCGCCTGGCGCAGATCACATCCGAAGCCGAAGTTGGTATCGCGTTAGTCGAGTTTGAACTGGAGGAGATTCCGCGTTCGCAAGACGCGCGACCGGTGCGCAAGACTGAGCCGGTCCGATTTGAACTTCGTCGCGGCAAGAAGGGCTGGAAGATCGTTGAAGTGAAGCCGCGTGCATTCTTTTCGTGAAGAGCTTCTAAGCTGCTAAGCCTCTAAGCGTTCTGGCAAAATCCTCCGGCTCAGCAGCTCAGGAGCTTAGGGGCTTGCTTTGCGACGCGAATATCCTGACCGTCCGCTGCTCGGTGTTGGCGCGATCATTGTTCATGACCACCAGATTCTGCTGGTCCGCCGGGCAAATCCGCCGCTGAAGGGCGAGTGGTCGATTCCGGGTGGATTGGTCGAGACCGGAGAGACGATCAAAGAAGCCATTATTCGCGAAGCTCGCGAAGAGACCGCTTTGACGGTTGAGCCAATCGAACTGGTTGAAGTTTTCGAGCGAATTCTGCGTGGTCCTGACTCGCGCGTACAGTACCACTATGTGCTCATCGATTACTTGTGCCGCGTGGTCGCAGGAGAGGCTCGGGCGGAAAGCGATGTCAGTGAGCTGCGCTGGGCGAGGGTTGAGGAGCTAAAAGATTTGTCGGTCGCACCGGAAACCTGTGCCGTGATTCGAAAGGCGCTTACTTGCAGGTGATTGTCACAGCCTTGCTACTGCCCCTTCCATGTGTATGCCCCTTCCTGGCGCAGCCCAATATGGCCCAGCACGCGGTAAGCGAACTGCTCGGCCATCTGCTCGAGAGACTGCGGACGGTTGTAGAACGTGGGAATGAGCGGGTAGATGGTGGCTCCGGCGTCGGCGGCCGAGTACATATTGCGGATATGGATCTTATTCAGCGGTGTCTCGCGTGTGCATAGGAGTAGAGGTCGCTTCTCCTTTAAACAGACATCTGCAGCGCGCTCGATGAGATTCCCGGTGAGTCCGTTGGCGATTCTCGCGAGCGTGCCCATACTGCAGGGGAGCACAATCATGGCGTCAGTCGGATAAGATCCGCTCGCGACGTTAGCTCCTATGTCGCTGTTTCCCTGCTGCCTGATCTTTTTGCTTGGGCTGAGCAGCAGTTGCGCAACTAGATCGTTGCGTCCGCGAATTTCTAATTCTTCTGCAAACACGCGCAGGGCATTGTCTGAAGCTATGAAGTTCACCGTAGTAATACGCCGATCGCCCTCAACTGCCTTGAGCAGCTCGCGCACGAATACTGATCCGCTGGCTCCGGTCGCTGCAATCGTCAGATTTTGAGACACTTGCGCCATGATCGCGGCAAAGCATCCAACATAGCAGATAGCACGCAGTCTGGTGCAATTGGCTGCTCTTCAGGGCAGGGATGGCAAAGCCTTCCACATTTCGAGCGAGGCGGCGCAGTGCTGCCGAAAGACACGCCCTCATTCCACTTCAGCGCGAGATTGGCTCTGTTGATCCAATCAGCCGACGCAAATACGTACAGGAATTTCTCGAGGCATTTCAGACCTACGAGCGGGTGATCTCGAAGGACACTCTCATGCGCTTTTGCGCCCGAGCCGATACTCTGCTGGTAAGCGACTTCCACGCGTTGGACACCTGTCAATTCTTCCTGTGCGAGTTGCTTGATGAGCTCGCCTCCGGCTCGCGCCCGGTCGTGTTGCTTCTGGAAGCTATCTTCACACGCGATCAGCACATTCTCGATGCGTGGCAGACAGGGACGATCTGCGATGGAGAGCTTCGTCAGCGTCTTCGCTTCAACATCGAATGGGGATATGAATGGGAGCCCTTTCTGCATACTCTGAACACCGCCCGGGCGCTTGGAATTCCAATTTACGGAGCGGACTGCGCTCCTCGCGGAAACATCCGGCGAATCGCTCAGAGGGACCGACATGCGGCTGACGCGATCCTGCGCGCACGCAACGCGCACCCCGGCTCGATTCTAGTGGTGATGTTTGGCGAATCACACTTGGCTCCAAATCACCTGCTAAGAGAAGTCGAAGAGCGGTTGACAACTGAGCGGGTGCGAACCGTTGTGCAAAACGTGGACGCTCTCTACTTCAAATCAGCCGGAGAACTCCATCACCGTGTCGATGCGCTGCAAGTAAACGAGCGTACCGCCGCAGTATTTAACGCAACTCCAGTGGAAAAATGGCAGAGTTATCGGCTCTGTATCGCCCGGTGGCGTGAAGAG
>DATLKS010000686.1:0-2397 GCA_035538255.1 Terriglobales bacterium | reverse complement strand
GTTTTCCTTTCACTTTCACTGCCCTCCAAACCAGTTAGGAACGCAGCACATCCGCCAGTATCAAGCTCATTTATTCAGCCAGCGAAAGCTAGCACCGAGCACTGTGACGCAACACCTCGCCGCTTTGCGATTCTTCTACATCAAGACGCTGAGGAAACCATGGAGCATCGCCGAGACTCCGTATCCCAAGAAAGTACAACGTCTGCCGATCATCCTGAGCCCGGAAGAAGTCGCACAGCTGATTAACTCAGCGCTCACTCCCTTTCATCGCATTCTGTTGATGACGCTCTATGCCACTGGAGTGCGGCGCGCCGAGCTGGCTCGACTGAAGATCACCGATATTGACAGCCGGCGAATGATCATCCACATCCAAGGCGGAAAAGGCCGCAAGGATCGCGACGTCATGCTCAGCCCGACGCTGTTGCAAGCCTTGCGAGAGTACTGGCGTGGACTGAGACGCAAACCCACACACTGGTTATTTCCCGGCGGGCGCTCGCATACCAGTAATCGTCACATCAGCCCCAAGACCGCCTGGCACGCCTGCGAAAAGGCCGCCCAGCGGTCGGGTATCCGCAAGAAAATCCATCCCCATACCCTGCGCCACTGCTTTGCCACTCATCTGTTGGAGGCCGGTGCGGATTTGCGCACTATTCAGGTCCTGCTAGGCCATCGTGATTTGGAAGAGACGACCATCTATCTCCATCTCTCCCAACGGCACCTCAACGCCACCGCGAGTCCTCTGGACTCGCTCCAGCTGAAAGGCAAGGTACCGCAGAGCGAATGATGAACCGGCCACCACTCGAGGTGGCCGATCTGGTTCGCGCCGCGGGACGCGCTTTCATCGAACGCAGCCGTAAATGGATCACCGGGCAACACCTCAAGGTGTTGCGCGCCATCGCGCGCTGTCGCACCGCCGCCTTGGGCGGGCATCTCGATGAGTGCACCGACTGCGCGTACCGTCCGCCCATCTCCTACAACAGCTGCCGGGACCGGCACTGCCCGAAGTGTCAGGCCAACGCTCGCGACCGTTGGCTCCAAGCCCGTCGTAAGGAACTTCTGCCGACGCGCTACGTCCATGTTGTCTTCACCCTACCTCATGAGCTGGCGCCGCTCGCCTTGCAGAACAAGAAAATCCTGTACCATCTGTTGCTGCAGACCAGTGCCGAAACCCTCCTCGAAGTCGCTCGCGATCCCCAACATCTCGGCGCCGAAATCGGCTTCCTTAGCGTGCTCCACACCTGGAATCAGAAACTCGAGCATCACCCCCATGCCCATTGTGTGGTGCCCGCCGGCGGATTGTCGCTCGATCACTCTCGTTGGATTCCATCCCGCGCTCGCTTCTTTCTTCCCATCCCGGTGCTCCGAAAGGTTTTTCGCCGTAAGTTTGTCAGCGCTCTAAAACACAACTTCCGTCAGGGCAAGATTGGCTTCCAGGGCACTCTGAAACCCCTGGCTCACCCCAAAGCCTTCTCCGCCTGGTTGCGAACCCTATACCGACACCACTGGCACGTCTACTCCAAACGCCCCTTCGGAGGAACCGAACAAGCACTACGCTATTTAGGCCGCTATACCCATCGCGTCGCCATCTCCAATCATCGACTCGTTTCTTTCGTCGATGACCAAGTTACCTTTCGCTGGCGCGACCGTGCTCACCACAATGAACCCAAGTTGATGACCCTATCCCTCGATGAGTTCCTGCGCCGTTTCCTCTTGCATGTGCTTCCCAAAGGCTTTGTCCGCATTCGCCACTTTGGCTTCCTCGCCCACCGGCGGCGGGCTACTCTCTTGCCCCTCTGCTTTCAAGTACTCGGTCCCATATCACAACCGCAGATAGAACCAGCAGCATCCCCCGCCAAGCAACCCAGCCCTCTTTGTCCCTGTCCCAAATGTGGCGGCCGCATGGTGGTCATCGAGAGACTTACGGCTGCCCAGATCCAACTCCGTTCTCCCCCCTCTATCGCCGGAGTCGCCGCATGAAACCAATTTCCCAAAACCGCAAACCTCGATCCGTCTTTCGGCTCGATCCGTCCTCGTGCGCCTTGCCCCCGAACAAAGTTCCTCTCCCTGACCCAGAATCTCTTCCAACCGCGATCACTTTCTACCTCAATCAACCTGTGCAAGCCACCCTGCTCTTCTCCCACCAAGGACACTGCTCCATCGCCTACCTCATGCCGCCCATCGACCCTATTGAAAACCCATAGCCATCGGCACCCGATCGCACCGCGGGGCGGCTTCCTTCAAGTCGTTGTATCAGAAGCGACCGCCGCAGACTCTGATGAGGCTACTCAATTCCTCCTCTGCGGTCGCTTCTGATACAACACTAGGACTTCTGGCCCGCCTGGAGTCCGTCCTTGCCATAACTTCAGAGTTGCCCGTCACCCGCTCACAATGTAGCCA
>DATLKS010000685.1:0-2801 GCA_035538255.1 Terriglobales bacterium | reverse complement strand
CACGCCGACAACTTCGTAGGACTCCCGGTCCAGAGAGATGCGCCGGCCTATCACTCCGCGATCGCCGCCGAAGCTTTTTATCCACATGGCGTTGCTGAGTACGGCAACGCGCGCGGCGCTCGGTTCGTAGTCGCTGGGTTCGAGAGTACGTCCCAAATAGGCGGGCGTTCCCAAAGTTTCGAAGAACTGGTCAAAAGCTTCGTGCGCTGACACCAGTTCGGTTCGCGTGCTTCCCGTGAGGACCATTGAGCGCCCTCGATAAGCGCTGATCCTTTCAAAGCTCGTGCTCTGTGCTCGCCAGTCGTACAGGCTTCCGGGATGCGCCGTGCTGAACCAGGCCTGCTCTCCCCGGTGATAATGTTTATTGCTTTCCCAAATGTGAACCAGATTTTGCGGCTCGCGAAATGGCAGCGGATTGAGGATCACCGCCTTCACCACGCTGAAAATCGCAGTTGCGCCGCCGATGCCGAGGGCCAGTGTCGGGACCGCCACGGCAGTGAAGCCCCAGCTTCGGCGCTGCGTCCGCAGCGCGTAGCGCAAGTCCTGAATGAGACCTTCAATAAGGACTATTCGACTGGCCTCCCGGCACTCCTCCTTCGCTCGGTCAATGCTGCCGAATTCGATCCGCGCTCGCCGTAACGCTTCGTCGCGAGGCACGCCGCTTTCAACTAAATCCTCTGCGACCGCTTCGATATGGAATCGAAGCTCTCTATCCATCTCGCTTTCTATACGTGAGCGCTGCAGGATTCCGCGTATCAAGGAACGCATGCGACATAACAACGTCATACTTCCTCCGGTGTGACTTGCAGGATTCCTGCTATTACGTCTGCCATCCGGTTCCATTTTTCTGTCTCATCTTGGAACTTCTGCTTCCCTGTCCTCGTGAGGCGGTAATATTTCGCCTTACGGTTGGCGTTCGACTCGCCCCATTCGCTAGCGATCCAGCCCTGATGTTCCAACCTATACAGCGCGGGGTATAGAGAACCTTGCTGTATCTCCAGTCGGCCTTTCGAGATCTGCTGAATGCGCAGCAGAATGCCGTAGCCATGCAGGGGCCCGAGCGACACCGCCTTCAGAATCAACATATCGAGAGTGCCCTGCAGAAGATCGAGTTTCTTTACCATGCGCGACGGCTCTCCTAGAGACTCTAGGAGTGCAGTATAACATGATCGCAAGCAAGTACTATCGACATCTCAGCATTCGGGCTCTTCGAAGAAAACTACACACCTATATTTCGAATACCTGTGTCGCTCGCACGGCATCACCACCAGGAGTGCATCATGGCAGAGACGAATTCTCGAATAGGCTTCCCGGAGTTAATGGAACTGACAAGAGAGATTTGCGAACAAAATGCGCGATGGTGGGATGTTCATACTGGCGGAAGGCGACCACTGTCGCATCTCGCCGATGCCGCCTGAGTCGACTACCCTGCTGGTAAGCCTGGGGCAGCAATGATTACTCATAGCGCAACGCGACCATCGGATCTATTTTGGTAGCCCTACGCGCGGGAATGTAGCTGGCAAGCATCGCTGTTAAAAACAGCAACGCACTTGCGAACAGCATCGTCATTGGATCAGCGCTTTGAACCGCAAAAAGCTGATGTTGCAGCAATCGCGCACTAATAATGGCCGCAACGATTCCGAGCACCAATCCGGTGGTAATCATTACAAGGCACTCTCGCATGATCATCCAGAGCACTTGCTGAGAGCCGGCACCCACTGCCATGCGAAGGCCGATCTCGTTGGTGCGATGAATGACCGTATGCGTCACAAGCCCGAGAATGCCGACGCATGCCAGCAGCAACGCTAAGGTCGCAAAATGATTGGCGAGCTTCGCAGTTGTGCGTTCGCGCTGCAGAGAATCCGTGATTTGCTGATCAAGCAAGTTGATTTTTTGCAGCGGCAAATTCGGGTCTATGCTTCGGATGGCTTGCCTCAGTTCCGCTGCCGCGGATTCCGGAGATCCTGAGATACGGACTTCCAGTTCGTCGGCCCACGGAAAAGACTCTCCCGCTTTCTGAAAAGCCGGAAAGAAAACCATAGGCGATGCTTGGCCCCGCAAACTATCGAACTTTGTGTCTTCGACCACACCAATAATTTCGATTTCATCCCCGGGTGCGGTAGCAGAACCTGCATAGAACTTGTGCCCAATTGGATCCTCGCGAGAGAAGAACCGGTGTACAACGTTCTCACTGACTACTGCTACGCGAGGTGCGCCTTCAAGATCTTCTCTGCCAATTCCCCGCCCCTCTTTGATAGCAATTCCGAGTGTTTGGAAATAATCAGGTCCAACCCAATTACGTTGAATGTTCATTCGCTCGTTGGGCTGCGGAACATATCCTGGAATAGAGATGCTCGTATCGTTCTGGTTCCCACTGATCGGGCTGTAAACGGCAACCGTCGCGCGCTCCACTCCGGGTAAAGCTCGCACTCGCTCAAGTGCATGTCGTAGTAAGCCGGGCAATTGTTCAGACCTATAGCCGCCTAAGCGAGCCCCCATCTTGGCAATTAGAACGTTCCGCGGCTCAAATCCTAACTGCTGGTTTTCTAGTTCTACCAAACTACGCGTGAGCAAGCCCGCGCTGACAAGCAGGATCATTGAAACGGCAACTTGCAATACCACAAAGCTCTTTCCGAAATTGAGTCGTAAACCCCGGCTTTTTGCAGATGGTGCAATTCCCTTGAGATTAGAAATCAATTCAATTCTCAAAGAACGGAGTGCGGGCGCAGTCCCGAAGAGCACTCCTGTTATGAGACAGAGCCCTAGAATGAAAAACCAGACCTTGAAGTCCGGACGAGCAG
>DATLKS010000684.1:0-7733 GCA_035538255.1 Terriglobales bacterium | reverse complement strand
CTTGCTACCCCAGGCGTGGGGTCGCTTTTCTTGCGTTGCTGGGGTGCAGGTGCAGGTTGGAGCGCGGCGACGAAAGAATGCTTTCTTCTCTGGCGCTTCGCTTCGCTGGGCGCAAGCCTTCGGCAGAGTGGAATGTGGAATCCTGTGAGAGCTTGACGGCACGACTAAAGTCGATGCCCCTTCACAAGAGAGAGCTTGCCTCCGACTTCTTGCTGGCAAAGAGCCGTACCCGCGGCTGAAGCCGGAGGTGTTGGCTGGTCGTGACGGCACGACTCCTTGCGAGGCGGCCCACCTTCGTTCCCATTTCAGAACGATCACGTTTTGTTGACGACTTCCTAAAGAGGGGTGCCAATCCTTGTGTGGCTTTTTCGCACAAGCGTGCGGAGAGGATACCGATGACTCCTGAGGTTGATTTCCTCCGGGGTTCTCGCTTGAAAGTCGTCAGACGATTCGTCGCTGGGACTGATTCGGGAAAAGAAGAAACAAAATCCACATCCCTATCGCGATCAGCCTTAGTGTTGCAGGGCGGCGACGCTGGTTGGGTTGAAGCCGAGCGCGATCTGACTGGACGAAGACGCGGTAAGCGGTTGAGTCGCCGAATTGAAGTTATAGATGAAAAGATAAGGGCTGTCATAGTTAATGGCGAACAAATGTCCATTGAAGAAGGCCATGTCAGTGGGCGGAGTGCCGCCGTTGAGTTCGGCTTCAATGGGGATGAGCTGTCCTGTGCCGGCGTCGTATCGATAGGTCGCAATGCCGCCGAAATAGCTAATGAAGATGTATGTGCCGGACGTGTCCCATGTGAGGATGGCCTGGTACTTCTGGGGCGGGCTGAATACCAGGAGCGGCGTTGAGGCGCCGAGCGTGCCATCACTGTTAATGGGATATACGGCGACGCCGGATTGGCCGTTCGCGTTAGCTGTGTCAAGGAAGATGACAGCCTCATAATTCCCAGTCGGGCTGACTTGCAGGTAGTCGGGAGTGGTGGCTTTACTGCCCGGAGGTGGCGACCAAATGAGTCCCGTCTGCGATCGTGGGTCGACGGTGAGCGTGCCATCGCCGTTGCGGCTGTATTCCCAGATGAAGCCGTCAGTGCGGTAGCGGCGCGCAACGTATCCGAAGCGATCGTCGGGGGTGAAGGAAATCTCAGTTTGGCCGGCGCCGGAGCTGGCTTGCGCGCCGGTGAGTGTCCCATCGGAGCCGATGTGGTAGGCCCCGACCCAGGCATTGCCTGAGGCCTCCAGTTGCAAGCCATACAACGTAGAGCCGCTGCGATCGGTGTTGAGCCATCCCAGATAGGCCGGCTGAACGTTTGCCCCCGGTTCAGATAAGGGAGCGGCAGTGGCGGCTTGCGTTAGTGCACCATTGGCGGCGACAGCGTAGGAAAAGTAAGTGTTGGAATGGCCCGATTGTGCGGAAAGGTTGCTGGATTCACCGAACAGGAAATTGCCATGAGGGTCTGCAACCATGTCAGACGCTGCCAGGGCAAAGGGTGATCCGGGAACCGCCGTGGTAGTGCCGTCGGCGGCTACACTGAATGCCGCAATCGAGTTGGTGTCGCCCGCTTAGACGTACACGTGTGCCCCGCTGCTGCCGGAACCGGAGCCGCCACCGCTGCCTGCGCCGCTAGAGCCCGATCCCGCAGAGCCGGATCCGGAGCCTCCTGAATTGGAGCCTCCGCTACCGGAGCCAGGCTGCGAACTGCCGGGCGAAGGGGCCGGATTGGAAGCGGTTGTGCTCTGGCCGGAACTCGAAGTGCCGCCTCCACAGGCGGTGAGTACGAACGAACAAAAGGCTGAAACAACGATCAGGACGGCAGGATTTCGGCGCATGCCTCCCCCGATAAACAATGAGGTGCTTTGGCCAAGTTGGATTTACCAACTAGTTAACGGGGTTTTCCGCTGGTGCCTACTTTGTCAGACATTTAGCGAGAGGCTTGCGTCCGGCACCGAACATAGTTCGGTGCTACCACGATTCGCGGCCGGGAGTCAAAGGAAATTTTCAGTATGGGACATGCGGTTGAAGAAGCGCGTCCCATTATGGGAAATAGAACGACGGATCGCAAGAATCCATTTTCGCTGATATTACGCTGTTATTCGCTGTTAATTTCTTGATTCACGGCAGCGGGAACATGCGGCGGTGCTTGCAATCGATTGCTGCGTAGAGGTTTGCGCGAAATTATCCGTTGATCGCAAAATCCCGCTTTTTTAATTCGCTGTAATTTTTTACGCTGTTATCCGACAGAACAGCGAACCTGCAGGGAATGTCGCCGTGCGACGGAAGCAATCGCTCCGCGTTTCGGAATGGTGAAGAAAGGTGGGGAGAAAAGGGGTTGGTGGAGGCGGCGGGAGTTGAACCCGCGTCCGAAAATGTTACTGGCAAAGAGACTACATGCTTAGTCGCGTTCATGCTCCCGTACTTCTACGGGAACGTTCGCGACCGGCGCTCAGAACCGACAAGAAACGCAGGCCGCTAGTCCGGTGATCTCGTCTTCGGCACTCGGACCGCGCGCCGAAGACCAGCCCGCTAAATGACGTCCTCGGGCGGCCCGCGGGCCCTGCTACCCAGGACGGCTACTTAATTAAATTAAGCAGCGTATGCCATTTGTTGATTGGCAATTGTTGTTTTGCACGCGATTACGGGTGTGTGCACCCCGGCATGCCTCTCGGCCGCAAGCACTTCCGTCGAAGCCGTGACGCCCCCCTTGGAAAACATGCAGGCGAGTGGATAAGTACATTGTATTAGATGTGCGCGTTATTCTGGCCGATTCAGGTTGAACACGGAGACATGGAGGTCACGAAGGTCCTGTACTGTGGATCATGAGCTTAGCTTTGCGACTCATGTTCTGGATGAGAGTAGCCGGGAGTCTCAAAACCCGTTCCCGCAGACCCTCCCGGCTTCCGTGCCCTCCGTGTTCAACTGAAGGTTTGGTATCTTGGCTTCATGCCGGTGAAATCCATCCAGCTTGGCCAGGTATGGCGAAACGACGAGAACGGGTCTAACTACCTGGTTACTAAGCTCTATAGCGAGGTATTTACGCAGTACGCGATCCTGCGCCAGGCAGACGCGAATGCCCCAATTCCGACACTATCCGCGTGAAAGTGCAGAAGGGGTCGGAAGGCGCCACCCTCCCCGGATACACCTACACCCAAGACGCGCAGGACTTCTGATTGATCGAAAGCCTCATAGCAAAGCTAGGGCTATTCGTTATCTCCGTGATCTCAACCTTGGGATACATGGGAGTGATGATGCTTATGGCAATCGAGTCGGCCTGCATTCCGTTGCCCTCGGAAGTAATCATGCCGTTCTCGGGATACCTGGTTTATACCGGACAATTCAGGCTGTGGCTGGTCGCGTTGATGGGCGCTATCGGCTGCAATGTAGGATCCGCGATTGCATATGAGATCGGCTATTACGGGGGGCGTCCGCTGGTGGAGCGCTACGGGTCTTATGTGTTGCTCAGCCAGCGCGAGCTTGACTGGACAGACGACTTCTTCGCTCGCTTCGGCGATGCCACGGTGTTGATTAGCCGCATGCTCCCGATTGTCCGAACCTTTATTGCTCTGCCCGCTGGGATTGGACGCATGCCGCGTCTGCGTTTTCACCTGTATACGTTCATCGGTTCGTTTCCGTGGTGCCTTGGGTTGGCATACCTGGGGATGAAAGCCGGGGAGCACTGGAATTATCTCGGCAAATATTTCCACCAGTTCGACAAGTTGATCGGCGCTGTGATCTTGCTTGGTATTTTCTGGTTCGCCTGGTCGCGATGGCAACATCGAGTTCGCCCGGCCAGCTAGCTCGCTCGTCCTGGTTATGTCCGCTTCCTTCCGCTTCGCTGACCTCAGCGAAATCGAACGTGTGCTCCCTCTAATGCGGGATTTTTACCTCTTTGAGCGCCTGGCATACGAAGAAACCCGGCAACGCCGACTTGTCTCCGAATTGATTCACGACCAGAATCTTGGCCGGCTCATCCTGTTTGAAACTGATGACGGCCTGGTTGGGTACATGGTCCTGGGCTTTGGTTTTTCCCTGGAGTTTCATGGCCGCGATTGCCTTATCGACGAGTTCTATGTCCTGCCGGAGAAGAGAGGAAAGGGAATCGGCAAGGCGGCTGTTGAGTTTGCGCTCTCATCCTGTCGTGAACTGGGTATCAGAGCTGTACACCTTGAAGCCGACCACTTCAACGTCCGTGGTCATGAGTTCTATAAAAGGTTAGGATTCAAAGATCACGAGCGCCACTTAATGACACTATGGATTTAATGGCCGGACAGAATTCCCGAGTAGAGCTCTTTGCCTGCGCGTGCATTAACCGTTTTCCTTCGTGATGGTCGTGTTCGCTCTTGGTTTTCGGTAGAATGCATCCATGAGCTTTCGCGCGACCGCCGCCACGCCCGCCCTGCAGAAGAAGTCGAAGAATGCGCCCCCAGAAGAAACTGGTATGGAAAGCTCATACCTGAAGGCGTTGGGTGAGAAGCAGACTCCGGTGACCGTCAAGTTAGCCAGTGGTGAGTTGATGCGCGGCTGGATCGAATATTACGACGCCAACATGATTCGTCTCACGCGTGAGCACTCCCCGAATCTCTTCATCTATAAGCACGAAATCATTTACATCGCCGAGGACACCGGACGCCGAGGGCGTCCGTGACGATCCGGCATCCCGACTACATCTCCACTGCCTCACAGATTGCGCGACGAGCAGGATCGTTGCTGCTCGAGTACTTCGCGCGAGGTGTAAAGACCGAGTACAAAGGCGTGGGGACCGTGGATGTTGTCACCGAAGCAGACCGTGCCTCGGAGAAGCTCATCGTCGAAAGCCTGCGAGCAGCGTTTCCCAATCACGGAATCGTGGGCGAAGAAGGATCACGGTCGCAGAGTTCCGGCGAGTATCTCTGGTATGTCGATCCGCTGGACGGTACTACGAACTTCGCCCACGGATTTCCCGTTTTCTGCGTCTCGATGGGCTTGACAATCAACAACGAAGTTGTCGCCGGCGTGATCTTTGACCCCACGCGGGACGAACTTTTCGCCGCCGAGCGTGGTACCGGCGCAACGCTGAATGGAGAGTCTATTCACGTTTCGAGAATCTCCACCCTGGGAGAGAGCCTGCTTGGCACCGGCTTTCCCAGTAAGAAGCGGCACCTCAATCCCAACATCCACTTCTACCATCAGCTCACATTGAAGTCGCATGGTCTGCGCCGGGCGGGATCGGCGGCGCTCGACCTCGCTTGTGTTGCGTCCGGACGCTACGATGGCTACTGGGAGTTCAACCTCAATCCCTGGGACACCTCTGCCGGAGTGCTTCTGGTTCAAGAAGCCGGTGGCAAGCTCACGCACGTGGACGGCACCAAGTTCAATGTGGCGGTCAGCCGCGACGTGCTGGCCAGCAATGGCCTCATACATCAGGAACTCATGGACGAAATGCGGTCAGTGATGGAAGGTCGCGCTGAACCGCTGCCGGACCCAGTGGAGTTTGCAAAATCCCGCCAATAGCGTCAGCGGCTCCTATATCTCATTCTGAAGCCTGCACGACGTTCCCTTTCCCATCCAACGGTGATTACCGTACATGGTTTATGGATGGGGCGCTCTCAAATTGCCAGTCTCACATGTCTCAGTGGTGCTCTAAAATGGAACGCTCTTTGGGAGGAGCTTTCAACTGATGAAACCGACTCGCATTCTCTTGATTGCGTTGTTGAGCGTTACGTCTGCTTTTGCGGCTGATCTAACCGGAAACTGGGTGGCTGAAAATCCGCAGCCTGACGGCACCGGGCGGAAGACCTATTTCGACCTCAAGCAGGAAGACTCGCGCATCACGGGCCACGTCCGCAGCAACCAGTTCTACTATCCAACCTGCGAGAGCACAGGCACGGCTGACAACTTCACCCTGACCTGCACGATGCAGGATGGAAGCACCACGCGCCGTGCCGTGTACGAAGGCAAGCTGGTCGGTGAGGAACTGCATATGTCCACACGACGCCGTCCTGATGCTCCGTTGGTGGAAGTTGTTGCTCATCGCGCTCCTGCCGGCGAAGGAGCAATGCCGGCCAAGATTCCGCCTCCCGCGCTGCATAAGGTTCCCTATAACGGACTGGCGAAAACGCCTCCTATGGGATGGAACAGTTGGAACAAATTCGCGGGACGCGTGGATGATGCCACCGTCCGCGCCATTGCCGACGCCATGGTGAGCAGCGGCATGAAGGATGCCGGCTACACCTATGTCAACATTGATGACACGTGGGAGGCCGGACGCGACGCTCAGGGCAATATCCAGACCAACAAGAAATTCCCCGACATGAAGGCTCTGGCCGACTACGTTCACAGCAAAGGTCTCAAAATAGGAATCTACTCCTCGCCTGGTCCGAACACCTGCGCCGGGTACGAAGGCAGCTATGGACACGAGGAGCAGGACGCGAAGACCTATGCCGGGTGGGGCATCGATTATCTGAAGTATGACTGGTGTGGCGCGCGCAACATTTACACGCTCGACGAAATGCAAGCCATATATCAGAAGATGGGCGAGGCGCTTCAGGCCAGCGGGCGTCCGATCGTTTATAGCCTCTGCCAATACGGTTTGCACGACGTGTGGAAGTGGGGACCTGATGTGGGCGGAAATCTCTGGCGCACGACTGGCGACATCCGCGACTCCTGGGACTCGATGACGAAGATCGGTTTCAATCAAGACCAGCTCGCGCCGTATGCAGCTCCTGGACATTGGAACGATCCCGATATGCTCGAGATCGGCAACGGAGGCATGACGGAAACCGAGTACCGCACGCACATGAGCCTGTGGTCGATGCTTGCTGCGCCGCTGATCGCGGGCAATGATCTGCGCGACATGACACCGGCAATTCACGACATCCTGACCAACAAAGAAGTGATCGCGGTCGATCAGGACTCCGAAGGCCATCAAGCCAAACGCGTCTTTCAAAATGGCGACCAGGAGATCTGGTCTCGCCCTCTCTCCGGTGGAGCTCAAGCCGTCGCTCTCTTCAACCGCGGCAAAGATGACATCCAGATGACCGTCAAGTGGTCTGATTTGGGAATGAGCGGCGTGCCGAAGAAAGCGCGAGACCTGTGGGCCCACTCGGACGTGAAAATCAATAAGACTGACTACACGGTTAGTGTTCCCAGCCACGGCGTGGTGCTGCTGCGATTGTCCAGCAAGTGAATTGCAGGCCGCTGCTTCTATAACGACATGGGAATAACGCACCCAGCATCTTCAATACGTTGCTCTGCTGGTCCGTGACTACGACGAGGCAAAGGCGTATTACGTTGGCATTCTCGGCTTCGAGCTGGTCGAAGACACACCTTTGTCAGACGAGAAGCGCTGGGTAGTAGTCGCGCCTCCACGCTCACACGAGACGCGGCTCCTTTTAGCCAAAGCGGCGAATCCGGCTCAAGTGGAGCGAATCGGAAACCAGACCGGTGGACGGGTCTTTCTGTTTCTTCATACTGATGATTTCTGGCGCGATTACCACTCGATGCGAGCGAGAGGAGTGAACTTCCTCGAGGAGCCACGGAAGGAAAGCTATGGCACGGTTGCCGTCTTTGAAGATTTGTATGGCAATCGCTGGGATCTACTGCAACTTAACCTCTGAAGGCCCCGGTCCTTTTGGTTTAATGAAGTGTCCTCGTCCAAAGAAACTGTCATCCCGAACCCGCTGCCATGCTCAAGCTTAGTCGAAGCTTTGAATTTGCGGGTGGGGATCTGCTTTTGGTAGGTGCACGCGAGACGA
>DATLKS010000683.1:0-2156 GCA_035538255.1 Terriglobales bacterium | reverse complement strand
GACCCGTCGAGACGGGCGGCCGCCGCAATCTCGAAGAAGGCCGCAAAATTTCCCAAACTGGTAAAGGCGGCGAGGCCGAGGACGGCGACTCCTCCTCCGACCGGGGCACCGAGATAGAAGAGCACCATGGCAAGAATCCATCCAAGCAGCAGGACGGGTGCCATCATGTAAACGCCGAGGAGCAAGAGACCATCAAGGCGCTCCCACCAACCCACATTGCCGCAGCCTAGCAAAGCCGCTGAATAGCCGACCATCGCCTGGTTGTGTCCTTTTGCCCAGCGCATAATCTGCCGCACGCGCACGGGCCAGCGCTCCGGCACCTCTTCGTAGCACTCGGCGCGGTTTTCATACACGGTCTTCCATCCGGCAAGCAGCATGCGATACGTGAGGTCGGTGTCCTCGGCAAGCGTATTCTCGTTCCAGCCACCGATCTCATCGAGAGCCGACTTCCGAATGCCGGCTACGGTTCCGCCGTACTGCGGAACGAAATGCAGGTTCATCCGTGCCTGCTGATCTACCTGGTAGCCGCCAGAGCGCTCGAGATCGAGAATTCGTGTGAGCAGCTTCTTACCCACGTTTAGCGGCACGACCCGTCCCATTACGCTTCCCACTTCGGGATCGAAAAAGGGCGCGACCAGTTGCCGGATCAGCGCCTTGCCGGGGACGTAATCCGCGTCGAAAACCAGCATGATCTCAGTATTGACGAACGCCATCGCGTCTTTTAGAGCTGCTGCCTTCCCAGGCTTTCCACCTACGCGATGAAAGGGAGTGATGCGTCCGGGATAACGGGCAACGTAGCTGTCGATGATCTCGCGTGTGCGATCGACAGAGCGGTCGTTGACCGGCACGATAGCGAGTTTATCGGCGGGATAATCAACCTCGAGTAGCGCCGTCAGGATATCCCCGACCACCGCCTCTTCGTTGTGCGCTGCAATGAGCACAGTGACTGCAGGCCAATCGGCGCAATCGATATCGATGTAGGGATGGCGCTGCTCTCCAATGGTCCTGCTGAGCGTGAAGCAATAATGCCGGATCGTGTAAATGCAGATGAGAACAACGACGGCAGTAAATAATGCCAGTAGCATTCGCCCTCCGAGAGGCTGCCTGGATCACAAGTCAGACCTCATCGGCGGCACGAGCTTTGACTACTCTGGATGCTGGGGCCCATAAACCAATGAGTTCGCGATCTTCTAATAAACTGCGCTGCTTTAGTCTTTGATGCTGCTTAGGACGAAACCGTAGCGACCTGCTCTCTTGCTCCACTGTCAAATTGTTGTGACAATTCCAGTACCGGGCTGGCACCATTCATCCACCGCCCAAGGCTGTCTACGATACGAATGGAAGCTCGGCCATCACCATAGGGATTTGGTCCCTCCGACATGGTCCGATAAACGACACTACTGCTGAGAACGTCACTGGCCTCACGCACGATCGCCTCTCGTGCGGTACCGACAATGCGCGCCAGACCCATCATCGAGGCCTCAGGCCGTTCCGTAACTTTTCGCAAGACAAGCACCGGTTTGCCGAACGTTGGCGCCTCTTCCTGTACGCCGCCAGAATCAGTCAGCACTAGATAGCAGCGGCGCAGTAAAGATAGAAATCCGAAATAGTCCACTGGTTCGATCAAATGGACACGATCGAGGTTTCCTAAGCGGGACATCACGGTGCTGCGAACGTTGGGATTCATATGCACGGGATAAATCGCACGCACGTCAGAGAAGCTGGTTACAAGCTCTCGAATTGCGTCGCAGATGTTCTCAAGCTCTGTGCCCCATGATTCGCGTCGATGTGAAGTGATAAGAAGCATGCGGCTTCCATCGTCGGGTATAGCGGCCGGCAGAGGCTGATCGGCCATTTGCATGTCCACCAGCATCTTTACTCCATCAACAACCGTGTTGCCGGTTGTGACGATTTGTTCGGGTGCAATACCTTCCCCCAGAAGGTTCTCAAGGGCAAGCGATGTGGGCGCAAAGTGCAACGACGTAACTACCCCTGCCAGTCTACGGTTGACTTCTTCCGGAAACGGATTCGCGATGTCCCGGCTTCGAAGGCCTGCTTCCACGTGAGCTACTGGAACCTTGCGATAGAACGCCGCCAGTGCCGCTGCAAAAGCAGTCGTTGTATCGCCCTGAATCACCAGAGTGTCCAAGTGATTC
>DATLKS010000682.1:0-5533 GCA_035538255.1 Terriglobales bacterium | reverse complement strand
GCGCATGTATTCCCTGGCCTGCTGCAGAGCCTCGCGCTGCACCTCGAAGTTGCCCATGCGCGTAGAGGGGAGCTGATTTCGAGAGCCATACACGCGCTTAGGATTTTCGCCGCTGGCGAACTTGATCGAGCGAGGAGCATTCGGAAACAGCATCTGATCGCGGCTAAGCCCGAACTTGTTCTTGATCACCACGGCCTGGCCGCCGATCATGTTCGCCGATCCGTGCAGCAACAGCAGCGAAGTCACACCGCCGGCCAGCGCGTGATAGAGGCCTTTGTCGGTGTTCACGAAGGCATCCAGCATGTTCATTGACGGAGTGATCGGACTCGTCGCTTCGTTGACATCGTTGTCGAGCGCGAGATGTGAATGGCAGTCGATGACGCCCGGCATCACGAACTTGCCGCTGGCATCAATAACAGTCGCGCCGGCAGGCGGAGCGATGTTAGTTCCCACCTGTGCGATTTTGCCATCATGCACCAGGACACTGCCGTTCTGAATTACTCCGTGCGTAACAGTAAGGATCGTCCCATTGCGGATCAGCAGATCCGGGACATGACCCGAAGTCTGCGCGGCTGCCGGTCCCTGAGTAGGATTTGGATTCTGGGAGTTACTGCTGATCTGAGCTGCTGCAGGAACGGTTGCTGCCGGCGCGGCAAGAGTAAGCAGCCATAAAAGCGAGCGGAAGGATGACATGAAAGATTCTCCTCGTGCGCGATTGCAAGGGTACGAAGAAAGCCAGAGCAGAGTAAATTGACAATTAGCAATTGGCAATCGGCGCGTGCTTCCAGCCGCTGTTCGGCGACTAACTGCTGCCAATCGCTTATTGCCTAACATGCGGGCTGTCGTTCAACGAGTTACAGAAGCCAGCGTCACAGTCGATCACGAGGTGATCGGACGTATCGGCAAAGGCCTCGTGATTCTGCTCGGCGTCAGCAAAACCGACACGACAGCTGCCGCCGACTACATGGTCGAGAAAGTGCTTGGGCTCCGCATCTTCGAAGACAACGAAGGCAAGATGAACCTAAGCGTGCGCGAAGCCGGTGGGGCATTGCTGGTGGTTTCACAATTTACGCTATTCGGCGACGTACGCAGGGGCAAGCGGCCATCATTTGACGAGGCCGCCCGACCGGAGCAGGCAAAGGCTCTTTACGAGCACGTTGTGGAGAAGATCCGTCAGCAAGGGATTGAGTGCTTCACCGGCAAATTCCAAGCCATGATGCAAGTCTCCCTGGTCAACGACGGCCCAGTAACGATTCTGATCGATTCCGAAAAGTTGTTCTGAGACAAACCCCCTTTCCCTTCTCTCTTCGCGACATGTCTCGTGTCTGCGAAAATAGCGTATATGCACTCTCCGCTGTTCGAATTGGTACAGCGTGTCGCGCTCGATGCTGGATTTGAGCGCATTGGTATAGCTCCGGCTGCCGATCCCGAAATGCGCGAGCTTGCGCACTTTGCGGATTGGATCGACGCCGGTTACGCCGGAGAGATGGAATACCTGAAGAGGCGCAACGAATCTGGGGAGTACAAGCGGAGTTCGCTGCAGCACGCGCTGCCCTGGGCGAAGTCGGTGATCGTTGCCGCGATGAACTACAATCCCGCCGCTCCGAAGTCAACTGAGAAGGCAGATTCGAACAAAGGCTGGATCTCGCGATATGCCCTCAGTCCGCGTGATTACCACGATACCGTTCTGGGCGCGCTGAAGCATGTGGAATCTAAATTTCGCGACCACCTGGGCACAGCAGTCCCGGAAGTCACTACCCGAACCTATGTGGACACCGGTCCGGTGTTGGAACGTGTGTATGCAAGATATGCCGGTATCGGATGGGTGGGAAAGAACACCTGCGTCATTAACCAGGAGCTGGGATCGTGGATCTTTCTCGGCGTGATCGTCACCTCGCTGGAGTACTCAGCCTTCGTTCCCGAAAAGAAACTTGATCTCGCGGCCGATCGCTGCGGCACATGTACGCGCTGCATCGATGCCTGTCCAACGGAGGCGATCGTTGGCCCGCGACAGCTTGATGCCTCGCGTTGCATCGCCTACTTCACCATCGAGAAGCGCGGAGCGATCCCTGAGCCGATGCGCGAGAGCATCGGACGCCACGTTTTCGGCTGCGATATCTGCCAGGACGTCTGTCCATGGAACCGCAAAGCTCCGGTGACAACCAATCCCAACTTTCAGGCCGATGAGTCGCTGATCAATCCAGATCTCGGTGGGCTTGCACAAATCTCACCTCAGGATTTTCGGCAGCGATTTCGCGGCTCGCCGATCTCGCGGGCCAGGCATTCAGGCTTCCTGCGAAACATTGCGATCGCGATGGGGAACAGCGGCCGAACTGAATACATCCCCCAACTTGATGAGCTGTCGCGCAGCGATGATGCCGTCGTCGCTGAGCATGCGCTGTGGGCAATAGGTCGCCTGACCCGACACGAATCCGCCGACATCTTTGCCGCAAGCTGAAGCGGCCCAACCGCCGATGGTCTGGCCTGTTCCGACGAATAACAGCGTAAATAACAGCGAAATTTACAGCGAATTCAAAGAGCGGGATTTTGCGATCAGCGGATAATTTCGCGCAAACCTCTACGCAGCAATCGATTGCAAGCACCGCCGCATTTTCCGTCTGCCACGAACCAGGCAATTAACAGGGAAATAACAGCGTAATATCAGGGAAAATGGATTTTTGCGATCCGTTGTTCTATTTCCTGGAATGGGACAATCTCGGCTCATCCCCTGTCCGGTACTGAAAATTTCCTTTGACTCTCGGTTGCGAATCGTGGTAGCAGCGAACTATGTTCGGTGCCGGACGCTGGTCTTCGGACCGACGGAACTCCCAGTCTTTCGGACCGACGGTGTAAGCGACAGAATGGCCACCAACGCGAATCCCGGATTTGTCCGGAGCAGGCGGGCCGCATAACGAAGGTCCTGTCGAAGCACGTCGACGATTCTCATGGGACACGCTCAATGTTCTCGAAAATGGTATCGCAGCCGGCTGGGTGGCCGGCCCCTTTTTCCAATTGTGAGGTTGTTTGGAGGAAAGAGGGACAGCCACTGATCTGCCCCACTTTTTTTCGTGTTCGCTTAACATGAGATCTTAATAAAAGATCAGAATCGCGCACGCGAAGGGTTAGCTCTAATGAATCATGGCCTCCAAGGTCATTCGATCAACGCACCTGGCACTCACAGTCAACAATCCACCCACCTGCGACCGCTAAGGAGAATCAAAATGCCGCATGTTAACGTTGGAAAGGAAAACTCCGCTGACATCGATCTTTATTATGAAGATCATGGCTCGGGTGAACCGGTTGTTCTTATCCACGGATATCCGCTGAATGGCGCTTCCTGGGAAAAGCAGATTCCGGCACTTCTGGCGTCTGGTCACCGCGTCATCACCTACGACCGTCGAGGATTCGGCAAGTCCAGTCAGCCCACAACGGGCTACAACTACGATACCTTCGCCGAAGACCTGCACAAGCTGCTCACCTATCTCAAGCTGAAAAACTTCGCCCTGGTTGGCTTTTCCATGGGTGGCGGTGAAGTGGCGCGCTACATCGGGAAATATGGGTCCAAGAATGTCAGCAAGGCGGTAATCATTGGAGGCGTTCCACCGTTCCTTTTGAAAACCACAGACAATCCCGAAGGCGTGGATGGCGCCGTATTCGAAGGAATTGGCAAGGCAGTTGCCGCAGATCGTTACGCGTTTTTCACCGAGTTTTTCAAAAACTTCTACAACACGGATCTACTGTTAGGAAAGCGCATCAGCGAGCAGGCGGTTCAGGCAAGCTGGAATGTCGCGGCCAGCGCTTCTCCCACAGCAAGTCTTGCCTGCGTCCCAACCTGGCACGAAGACTTCCGGCAGGACGTCTCCCGCATTGATGTTCCGACATTGGTCATTCATGGAGAATCAGACCGCATTGTGCCTTTTGCCGCCGCGGGACAGCGCACCGCCAAGCTCATTAAAGGAGCGCGTCTCCTGCCAATCAAGGACGGACCTCACGCAGTAATCTGGACGCATGCCGAAGAGGTGAACAGCGAACTAGTGAACTTCCTTGGGAAGTCTTCGGCCAGGACCGTTACATCGCCATCGCAGAGGGAAGCGGTCGCGTAACCAGCCGCAATGTCAGAGCGAAAATCGGTGCCCCGTTCTCGCGCGGTGTTTGCGCGAGGGCGGGGTGAGATGATGTTAATCAGCTCGACGGTTGTACTTTGCCCTCGCGACTCGGTCCCTGCGCCGTGGCCGCGATGAAGTGACGACCCAGACGTGAGAGCACCCGGAAGAAATCAACAGTAGGGGTCATCGACATTCTTTCTCTCCACCTTGCGTGCGAAGAGCCGCGCAAGGATGGGAGACCCACTCCTTGGAAGTCGTCAACGAATACTGTGTCGTTCTATAATGGGAACGAAGGCGGGCCACCCTTGCTCAATCGATCCGGTTGTGAACCGTAAGGCGGATACCAGCTTCCGGCTGCCAGCTTCCAGCTAAACCAATTCAAGGTGTCATCCTGAAGCGCTCCTGTCGCGCGAAGGATCTCCCGAGATGCTTCGAACTTACTTGCTGTAGCTGCGGCCCCTTCACAAATGACTTGAGGTCCTGGGCCGAGGAGCCATCGAGCAGCGTTCAAGTCCTAAATATTGCGGGAGATCCTTCGCGCAACAGAAGCGCTTCAGAATGACATCTTGTGAGGGACCACAGGCTGGGGCATGTAAGACGGAGGACAGCTAGCAGCTTCCAGCTTTGGGCAGTCGTGGACGCTCCATGTTCGAGACTTCTTGTCATCATCCATCGGGGCTGGCCGGAGCTTATCGTTCCCTGTAATCTCGATCAGAGGAGATCAGGAGGTAGTTATGTACGTTGTGACAGGGGCGACCGGGAATACCGGAAGCGTGGTTGCGAAACGGCTTTTGGCGGCGGGCAAAAAAGTTCGTGCAATCGGACGAAGCAAAGAGCGTTTGGAAACGCTTTCCTCATCGGGGGCGCAACCGGCAGTCGCGGACGTTACCGATCGAGAGGCGGTCACAGAGGCTTTTGCCGGCGCTGAAGCAGTCTATGTGATGGTTCCACCCAATATGGGCAGCAATCAATTTCGTAAGTATCAAGATCAAGTCACGGAAGCAGCGGCGGCCGGCATCGAGAGAAATCAAGTGAAATACGTGGTCGCACTCAGCAGCTTCGGAGCCGACAAGGCCGCGGGAACGGGACCCATTGTGGGACTGCACTATATGGAAGAACGCCTTACGCGCATCACTGGACTCAATTGTCTGTTTCTGCGCGCCGGGTATTTTATGGAAAACACTCTCGGGCAGGCGGCGGCCATAAAGCAGTTCGGAGTGACGGCTGGGCCGCTCAAACCTGAGCTAAAGCTGCCCATGATCGCGACTCGTGACATCGGCAACTTTGCCGCGGACGCTCTGCTGCAGCTCGATTTTCTAGTTTCGCCTTCCGCATTGATTATTGGCAATTCTTTGATATAGCCACGATAAATCAACCGATCATCTGAAAATTCAATGGGTAATTCAACGAGTGTCAACCCGACTTCC
>DATLKS010000681.1:0-4921 GCA_035538255.1 Terriglobales bacterium | reverse complement strand
ATCGATGCCGTGAGGCAGATGACCTTCACTGACGCCCGCCAAATTCTCTCCGGCAATAACACGGCTGCAACCGACTATTTCCGCCGACAGAGCTCAGATCAGCTCAGTCAAGCCTTTGCGCCCATCGTTCACCAGGCAATGGAAAATGTCGGAGTGGTAAGGCAGTACAACCAGCTGATGAGGAATCCCATTGCCGCTCGTGTAGCGGCAACTCAGAATTTCGATCTCGATGATTATGTCGTTGGTAAGACTGTGGACGGTCTCTTCTACGTCATGGCACAAGAGGAAACGAAGATCCGCAGAGATCCTTGGGCGCAGAGCACATCGCTTCTCAAAGAAGTTTTTGGCAGACGATAACAGTCGATTCAGTGCCGATCTTCCCACTTTCGTCTTTCCTCTTGCTCTTCGAAAAATCCAACACCTCCGTTTGAGATTCCCGCTTATCAAACACTAAGAGCAGCAACTTGACACGGCTGGAACCCGAAGCGCAAGATTTACCCCGTCATCTGGACCGCCGGTCAACTTCTCTTCAACGGAGATGACGATGAATACCACTCGACGAGAGTTCATCAAACTCTCAAGTATTGGGGGCGTAGCTGCCAGCATCCTCGGGTTCGATCTCACACCTGCTTACGCTCAGACACAGGCTTTGAAAATCTCGCAGACCACGGAGACACGCAGCACGTGTCCGTACTGCTCGGTGAGCTGCGGTGTGATTATTCACACTTTGGGTGACAAGGCAAAGAACACAACTCCACAGGTTGTGCACGTGGAAGGAGATCCCGATCATCCCATCAATCGCGGTACGCTGTGCCCAAAAGGGGCATCGCTCGAGCAGGACATTTTGAACGATCGCCGGCTGATGAAGCCGCAAGAGCGCCGACCTGGATCGGATCACTGGGATGACATCTCGTGGGACCAAGCCATCGACGAGATCGCTCATGCGGTAAAGAAGACGCGCGACGAGCACTTCATCACCAAGGCTGCAAAGGGAGCGACCGTGAACCGCTGCGACGCCTTCGCCTGGGTGGGTGGCTGCACCGACACGAACGAGTTCAATTATTTGGCGATCAAGGCAATGCGCGCCGGCCTGGGTACTCCGTACTTCGAAACCCAGGCCCGTGTTTGACACGGACCCACGGTCTCAAGTTTGGGACCAACATTCGGGCGCGGGGCCATGACCAATGGCTGGATCGACATCAAGAACACCGACATGATGTTGGTGATCGGTGGCAATCCGGCTGAGAACCATCCCTGCGGCTTCAAGTGGGCAGTCGAGGCGAAGCGCAATCGCAATGCCAAGTTGATCTGTGTCGATCCGCGCTTCACTCGCACGGCGTCGAACGCCGACCTCTTTCTCCAGATCCGCGCCGGAACTGACATCGCGTTTCTCGGCGGGATGATCAATTACGCTCTACAGAACAATCGCACCGCAAAGGATTATCTGATCAACTTCACGAATGCCGCCTTCATCGTCAAGGACGGATTCAAACTGCCGGAAGATGGTCTCTTCTCAGGATTCGACGAGAACACGCATATCTATGACAAGAGCTCCTGGAATTACCAAGAGGGAGGAAATGTAACTCCCAAGGGCGCTTTGATCGCAGCAGCACTGGGCGGAGCCGCGGCCGCGGGCACTCCCGCTTCAGCAAACGTCACCGAAGCGCAGCACAAAACTGGTACCGCAACGAATGCGTTCGAGCAATCGGCTCCGCGCTCCCAGGGCACTCAGTCCGCAGGCGCAGGATCGGCCCAAGGCGCAGAAGGCGGGCACGGGCCATCCGGCGGAGGACATCAGGCAGGCGGTCCCATTGGAGCAAAGGCCAGTGAAGCCTCGCCGAAGGCGCCTCCGAACATGCCGGCGAATGTGGCCTACGATTTGTCGCTTCAGCATCCGCGCTGCGTCTACCAATTGCTGAAGCAGCAGTACTCCCGCTATACACCGGAGATGGTCGAGCGCATCACGGGAATTCCCAAAGATCAGTTCATCAAAGCCGCCGACATGTTCACCGCCATCCGCAAGGACGGAGATATGACCAAAGCAGCAACGGTCATCTACGCCGTCGGCCTCACACAGCACACCTTCGGCACGCAAATGATTCGCACTCTCGCCATGCTGCAGCTTGTGCTCGGAAACGTCGGGCGGGCTGGAGGCGGCGTAAATGCACTGCGCGGACATTCGAACATTCAGGGCGCTACCGATATGGGAGGCGTCTTCGACATCTTCCCTGGATATCTGAAGGTTGCGAATCCGTCGGACAAGGACTTTGCCACTTACATCAAGCGGATCACGCCGACGACCTCGAAACCGAAAGAGTGGGACTCCTTCAACTATTGGTCGAACACATCCAAGTTTGCCGTCTCCATGCTAAAGGCGTTTTACGGCGATAACGCGAAGAAAGAAAATGACTGGGCGCTCCACTATCTTCCCAAAATCGACCGGCGCTACTCATGGATCGAGCTCTTCGACCGTATGTACAACGGCGAAGTCAAAGGCCTGTTCGCGTTTGGCATGAACGCCGTTATGATCGGCCCTGACTCGAAGAAGAACGTCGACGCTTTGAAGAAAGCTGACTGGCTCGTGGTCTGCGAGATCTATCCGGATGAGACCAGTGAGTTCTGGAAGTATCCAGGTATTACACCCGAAGAGCTGAAATCGATTAACACGACGGTCTACCGCCTGCCCGGCGCTGGGTTCGCTGAGAAAGATGGGAACATGGTGAACTCCGCTCGCTGGCTGCAGTGGAAGAACGTCGCCGTGCCCCCGCCCGGTGATGCCAAGCTTGATCAGGAGATCCTGGCACGCATCTTTCTGAAGATTCGCGACCTGTACAAGAAAGACGGCGGAGCTTTTCCCGATCCGGTCCTAGCTGTTTCTTGGGCATATTCTAATCCGATCAATCCGCCGCTCTCCGAAGTGGCAAAGGAGATCAACGGCCGCGCATTGCAGGACGTCACCGACGAAAAGACCAACACAACGATCAAAGCCGGACAGCAATTACCCGGGTTCAATTTCCTGCGCGACGACGGCTCGACTTTGTGCGGCAACTGGCTGTACGCAGGCTCGTGGACTGAAGCGGGAAACCAGACCAGCCGACGCGGAACAGAGGATCCCACCGGATTGGGAATCTACCAGGGCTGGGCTTGGTCGTGGCCGGCGAACCGACGCGTGATGTACAACCGCGCTTCCTGCGACATCAATGGAAAACCGTGGGATTCAACGCGCTCGCAAATTTGGTGGAGTGAAGGCTCGAAGAAGTGGGTCGGCAACGATGTGCCTGATTTTAAACCCGACTCGCCGCCGCAGGATCATATGGGGCCATTCATTATGTTGCCCGAAGGCGTCGGACGGCTCTTCGCTCCGCTAGGCGCCTTCGCGGAAGGTCCATTCCCCGAATACTACGAACCATACGAGAGTCCGGTGAAGAATGCTCTTCATCCGGAGCGCTCGGCAAGTCCGGTGATCGCCACATTCAAGACCGCAGACGATAAATACGGCACTGTCGATCAGGGATTCAACATTATCTGCACCACTTATCGACTAACCGAGCACTACCACTACTGGACGAAAAACAATCCCATGAATGTCCAACTAGTGCCGGAGCCGTTTGTAGAGATTCCCGCCGAGCTGGCCGACGAAATCGGGCTTCGCGGCGGCGAGAAGGTGAAGGTCACCAGCGCGCGAAACTTCTACATCGCCAAGGCCATGGTCACTAAGCGCATTCGCGCAATGACGATCGACGGCAAGAAGATGTACCAAATCGGCATTCCCATTCACTGGGGATATCGCGGAATTGCCGAAGACGAGGGCAAAACCGCGCACACGCCAGCCAACAATCTCTCGCCTACCGTAATGGATGCAAACGCGTACACGCCGGAATTCAAAGGCTTCCTGGTGAAGCTCGAAAAAGCCTAAAGGAGGAGATGGTGCTCACTAACGAGAAGGTACTGCAAACCAAAGCCATCTCCGCGCATCCGGGCAGCGTTCCCGGAAAAGGCATGCAGCGGGAAGTAGAGGTCTGCAAGCTGATCGACACCACCACCTGCATCGGCTGCAAGGCTTGCGAGGTAGCATGCGTCGAATGGAACGACCTGCCGTTCGGCGAAACCGTCTTCGACAACACCTACCAGACAATGCCGGAGACGCGCTGGAACTATTGGAATCTCATCAAGTTCAATGAGCACCAGCGAACCGACGGCACGCTCATGTGGCTGATGCGCAAGGATCAATGCATGCATTGTGCCGATCCGGGATGTCTGCGTGCTTGTCCCGCCGACGGCGCCATCGTGCAGTACGAAAACGGGATCGTCGATTTCCAGCAGGAGAATTGCATCGGCTGTCAGTTCTGTCTTTCAGGTTGTCCGTTCGATATACCGCGTTTCAATCCCACTACGAAAAAGGTCTATAAGTGCTCGCTATGTGCGGATCGAGTTGGGCAGGGACTCGAACCGGCATGCATCAAATCATGTCCCACCGGATGTCTGCATTTCGGAACCAAGGATGATATGAAGGGCATCGCCGAACGGCGCGCGCAGCAGCTTCGCGAAGTTTCCGGATTCGAGAATGCCGGCGTTTATGATCCGGACACCGTCGGCGGCACGCACGTGATCTACGTCTTACATGATGCAACTAATCCTGAGGCCTATGGCGGCTTACCGAAGAATCCACGCATTCCCATCGTTTACACGCTCTGGAAGCACATCCTGAAGCCGATTGGATTATTCACAGTGTTTGCAGGCGCCATCGGAATCTTCTTCCAATATGTCGCCTATGGACCGAGGCGCACTCAGCCCACACCACCCAAGAAGGAAGATCATGGCAACCACTGAGAGCATCCGCCGCCCGGACCGGCGCGCCGGATTTGGTCGGACTATCGTTTACGAAGGTGAACTTATGCGCCACTCCGCCTACACCCGAGTG
>DATLKS010000680.1:0-1919 GCA_035538255.1 Terriglobales bacterium | reverse complement strand
ACGCCGATGTGCTGCTCACTCAACACGACGCACACGCGCTTCCCATCCTCGTGTCTGCCCAGGGCATAGATGCCCTTTTCACCTTGGCGAAGGCCCCACGCCGGCTCGCCGGTCATCTCGACCTCGGCTATCAGGTAGCTGATGGACGGGTCCCACCCCACAAAGTCGATACCGGCTTTCTTACGGATCAGGCTGCGGCCTCCGTCACAGCCAACGAGAAACTTCGCTCGCAATGAACGGCTGTCAGACAGCTCGACATCGACGCCGGTGTCCTCCCGGGCAAATCCAGTCACATCACGTCCGCGATAGATCGGGACCGCGAGCTCTCGAACCCAGTCGGCCAAGATGCGCTCGATGTGTTTCTGCCGGAGCGCGAGCCCGTAGTTGTGGCGAGTCGGGAAGTCGCTGATGTCGAGAGAGATCCGCGCGAAGGATGCGCCCTGCATCTTCTGCCCTTGCGAAAGGAATCGGTCGGCGATCCCCCGCTGATCGAGCACCTCGATCGTGCGCGCGTGTAGACCGCCCCCGCGAGAGCTGGCGAGGTCTTGGTTTTCACGCCGCTCGACAATGGCAACGTCAACGCGCGCCAACGCCAGTTCTCCCGCCAACATCAACCCTGTCGGACCTCCCCCCACGACTACCACCGCATGCTCGGTCATTGCCACCCTCCTGACGGCATTACGCCGATCGCGACCCCACACCACCCAGACGTCGACAACAACACACTCATTTCGTAAGTCCTCGGTGCGTAGGTTCTGACTTCGGCTGATGATGATGCGGCACGACCCGCGTCTTGCCGCAAGCCCCCCATTGCCTGATATTCTGAAAGTGGCGAGGAGAGGGGTACTACTCTTCTTTCGCTTGTCCGCTGTGACCCGGTCTGCTGGCGCGCTATTTTCAAATACAGGAAGGGGAACTCAAGACAAAAGCCGTCACCGATCCCCGCGCCACAGTTGCCATCGACGTTACTTTGCTCCGGACGATTCCCGCATTACCCGGAGATTGGCTCGTTTCCGGCCTCATCCATGACAGTGGCGACCGGACTTGTTGAGCTCGTCGTAGCGCCAGTGCCGGTTCGCCCTACGAAAATAAATTGCCAGTCAGCTTGACTACCTGCATTTCGGTCCTTGAGCGAGTCGGGATTTCAGCATGTTTTCCCCGGGTAATTATGTTGTTGAGGCTTGAATACGGCGAGTGCGACTTGCGCAACCTGTTCGAGAACCTTGCGATCTGATTTAAGTCGCGCCATTTCCCTCATACCCTGGATGGTGACCACGAAAAAACGGGCCAGAGCACCGGCGTCTTCCTTGACCGGGACGCATAAGCGAATCGACAATTCTCCTTGGTTTTGCGCTCGCCTCAGAGCCTCCACAAAGATCTGTTCCACTCTGGCTTGGTTATCGCAAAGCAAGTCACGCACCACAGCGTCTTTTGTGTCACGCTGCACGTTGGCGCTATGCAAGAAACAGCCCCGTTCGTGCTGTTCGCGCGTCTCAGCCGCCAAACCATATAGAAGTCTCGCAAAGCCGTCCTTAACAGAAGGAATCTCGCGCAACGGCTTCCGCATTTGGCCGTCCGTGCGGTCCCGATAATGCGCCAGCGCTTTGAGGCATAGGGTCCCCTTGTCTCCGAACGTGTCATACAGGCTTTGCCTGGCGATGCCCATTTCCCGCATCAACGGTTCCGGGCGACGTGTTCTCATACCCCAACTGCCAAAAACGATGCATCGCCTGATCCAGTACGGGCTCAGAGCCGAATTCCTTGGATCGTGCCGTCTCTTAGCCCCAGTCTACAATCACTCGTTGACAATGGTGATTCTAGACCGTATAGTCTGGAATCGCATTTTCTTAGGGCATCGCGAGGGTGCAAGTAATTTGAAAGCAACCGGACCCCGAGACCATCACTGCTGCGGAGGAATA
>DATLKS010000679.1:0-1524 GCA_035538255.1 Terriglobales bacterium | reverse complement strand
CTTTCTTCATCGGTTCCAATCGGCTCCGGGTAGCAAGCGTACACCAATAGTCCAGGAAAGCCCCGGCCCAGGATAGGGATTTGTACGTCCAGAGGTGGCGCAAGGACTCCTTCAGCTCCCAAGCGCGCGCGGTCGCCAGCTTGCTCGATAGCAACGCTTGCAACTTCTGCCGCGCCCGACCGCGTACCCGGTTTCCACCACGCAGCAAGATCCAGCGCATGTGCTTTAGCCGCTCTTTCTTGCCGGCCTCCCGCAAGCGTGCGCTCTCTCCTCGCCGTACTTGGTCTACGGCCTGGTTCACGTGCATCGTGATATGGAACCGGTCGAGCACGTGTAGAGCATGACCCACTTGCTTGCGAATGACCGTTACGTATGGCTTCCACATGTCCGAGCAGACAAACTGAATCCCTTTCACGACCTCTGGCCCCAGGGCAGCCAATCCTCTTCGCAACGTGGCTTTCGTGCGCCGCGATCCTACCCACAGCAGTCGCCGACAGCCGCTGTCGATCTGGTAGAGAACCGTGAGGAAATTATCCGCCCGTTTGCCTCGTCCCCAGTGGATCTCATCGATTCCCAACGAGCGTATGTTTTCCAGTTTGCGATGCGTCAAGCCCCATGCCACGAACCACTCCACCGAGCGAAAGACGTTTTCCCAGCTGGTCTGAAATGCCTGGGCTACTTCCCGCCAGCTCAGCCGCCGGGCCCAGCGGGCCAAAAATCCCATCATCGCTTGCGTGACCGGCCGTTTCCCTTCGCTCCAGGGAATCGCCTCTACCACAATGCCGTGCTGCGGACATTCCACCCGACGGGGCGCGTAAAAAAAGTAGGTCGGAATCCCCCAGAGCGGCACGTGCAGCCAACATCGCTCTTCCAGCCGATCATAGCCCGGTGCCGGCTGTTGGCATTGGGAGCACTTCCCACGCATCGCCCTGTGCGCCTGGAGCCGAATATGGATCGCTTGCGCTGGCCCCTGTTCTCGCAGCAGTTCGATTTCCTGATAAACAAACCCAGCAAAGTGTTGAATTGCGTTCAGAACCGTCTTAAGCTGGAGTTGAATAGCTGGTCTCCCTTCGTCGGTTGGTTTGTTTTGGCAAACTCAGACTACATCGCACGCTCGGAGATCAGCTACTCGGTTATCCTCATCGCTCCTTCCTGGTCGATTTTTAATGCCCGTCCATACGACTGTGATAGGGTGAGTGTGTCCTTCGGGGTCGTGCCCAGAGGATGACCCAAGGCCGACGCGACGGATCGGCTCCGAAGACATCGGCCTTCAGCAAAACCCTCAGCGCAGGAATGCGACTTGCGTGCTGAGGGTTTTGCTTTTTACTCCATGTTTTTGGTGAGATTCCCGAGCCGAGGCCTTGGGTCCTAAAATACGACGCCGCCGGGCGCTTTTTGCCCGGCCTCCGTTTCGCTTTTTAGGTGGCGGATTTACCCACAGATTCTGCTATAGATCCGTTTGTACAAGCGATGAGAAGCATGAAGCCGACTCCGGCCATCAGGATCAGCAAGGTTGGGCGAAGA
>DATLKS010000678.1:0-2879 GCA_035538255.1 Terriglobales bacterium | reverse complement strand
CCCCGTTCCGAGGCGGCAAGCGCTTACAGCTCTGTGCCGCTGGAACTCGACGGTCAACCGGTGGTCGTCGCCGAGGAGATGAACACCACCACGCGGGTCGAGCACTTCAAGAACCTGGTGCGCGGAGCCAAGTACGACGACATCCTTGCGCTCTCGAAAAGGCTTGTCGCTGAAGGCTCGCACATGCTCGACCTCTGCTGCGCGATAGTGGGCGAGGATGAGAAGGGCTACATGAGCTCCATTCTCGAGAAGATCGCTACTCGTGTGCCTGCGCCGATTCTTGTCGATTCCACCGAGGCCGACGTTGTAGAAGCAGCTCTGAAGCGCATTCCTGGAAAAGCGATCATCAACTCCATCAACCTTGAAGATGGCGAAAAGCGCACGAGCAAAGTTCTGCCCATGGCGAAGCGCTACGGAGCGGCAGTGATCGCGCTCACCATCGACGAGGAAGGCATGGCGCTCACCGCGGACAAGAAGGTTGGGATCGCTAAACGAATTCATAGGCTTGCAACCGAAAAGTATGGAATTCGTGCAGTCGACCTCATCTTCGATCCACTCACTCTGCCGATCTCGACCGGTCAGGAAGAGTACCGCACCGCCGGCATCGAAACGCTCGAAGCAGTTCGTCGTATCAAGCAGGAGCTGCCGGAGTGTCGGACCATTTTGGGAGTCAGCAATATATCGTTCGGACTGTCGACGTATTCGCGCCGGGTCTTGAATAGCGTGTTTCTGCGCGAGGCGGTGGACCGTGGACTCGACTGCGCGATCGTGAACTACTCCAAAATTTATCCGCTGTACAAGATTCCCGAAACGGAAGTGGAAGTCGCGCGGCGTCTCATTTTCCAGGACACAAGCAATGGCGATCCTCTGCAGGCCTACATGGCTTTTTTCTCGGGAGTGACGAAGAAAGCCGAAGCCGCTGGAGAAGATCTCAGCGACTTGCCGGTCGAAGACAAGCTGAAGCATTGCATCATCAACGGTGAAAAGGCGATTGGCAGCGGCGATAAGAAGCAACCGCTCGAAGCGGTACTCGATGCGGCTTTGGCGAAATACACGCCGCTCGACCTGATCAATACTGTCCTGCTTGACGGGATGAAGACCGTCGGCGAACTGTTCGGAGCACGCAAGATGCAGCTTCCGTCGGTTCTGGATTCCGCCGCAGTCATGAAACAGGCAGTCGCCTATCTTGAGCCCAAAATGGAAAAAATCGAGGGCTCGCGCAAGGGTACGATTGTGCTTGCGACTGTGAAGGGAGATGTCCACGACATCGGCAAGAATCTGGTCGATATCATTCTGAGCAACAACGGCTACGAGGTGGTGAATCTCGGAATCAAACAGCCGGCGGACACCATCATCGCGGCCGCGCAGCAGCATAACGCCCATGCCATTGGCCTGAGCGGTCTGCTGGTGAAATCAACGCTCGAAATGAAATATGTGATTCAGGATCTTCAGCGTCTGAGCTTGAACTATCCCGTAATCTGCGGGGGCGCAGCGCTCACGCGCAAGTACGTGGAAGACGATCTTCGGCGCGAGTACTCGAGCTCTGTTTTCTACGCCGACGACGCTTTCGCCGGCCTGCACATCATGGACGATCTCACGTCGGTGAATGGCGCCCGCGAAGCTCGTCTCAGCGAGGGACGAATTGTGAAGCAGTTCGCCCGCGCCGCTGCGGCAAGCGCTGACAATGGCGCGATTTTGACCGAGCGTTCGGCTGTCGTGAGCAGCGCGCCCGACATCCCGAAACCTCCTTTTGTCGGAAGACGCGTTCGTAGGGATTTCGATCTCAACGAGATCTTTGCGTACGTCAATGACACTGCGCTATTCAAGAATCAGTGGCAACTAAAGACCGCTTCGGCAACCGACTACGCCAGATTAGTAGAAGAGAAATATCGGCCCGTCAAGCTGGAGCTGCAGAAGGAAGTGATTGCGAAGAAACTGCTGGAGCCGAAGGTTGTGTATGGGTTCTATCCCTGCAACAGCCAAGGGAATGACGTTATTGTCTACGATAATTTCGCTAGCCTGCACGAGATACAGCGCTTCACATTTCCACGCCAACGTGAGGGCCGCAAGCTCTGCATATCCGATTTTTTTGAGCCGGTGGGTTCAGGCCGCATCGACGTGATCGGATTTTCGGTGGTCACGGTCGGAAATCGCGCTAGTGAAGAAACGAAGCAGTTGTTCGAAGCCGGAGATTATACGAAGTATCTCTATCTTCACGGGCTGAGCGTCGAGACGGCAGAGGCCCTAGCCGAGTATATGCATCGTGAAATACGACGGGAATTAGGCGTCGGTGGAGAGGATTCCCCGCGCATTGCCGACCTCTTTCATCAGAAGTATCGCGGCTCGCGCTACTCGTTTGGCTATCCCGCGTGTCCGAACCTCGAAGACCAGACAAAGCTGTTCGCGATTCTTCATCCGGAAGAGATCGGGGTTGCCCTGACCGACACATTCCAGATTGAGCCGGAGCAGTCGACGTCAGCAATTATTGTGCATCATCCGGCCGCTAAGTACTTTGTGGCCTAATTAAGGAGCCTGCGCTAATTATGAAGATTGCTGTAGTGGGATCTGGATATGTGGGGCTGGTGGCCGCTGCCTGTTTCGCGGACACTGGCCACGACGTAATATGCGTTGATAACGACGAGCAAAAAATAGCTGCTCTCGACCGCGGTGAGACTCCGATCCACGAGCAGTACCTCCCCGAGCTACTCGACCGACACCGTGGGAAGGGACTGCACTTCTCTTCTTCATTGCCGGATGCGGTACGCGCCAGTTCAGTCATTTACATAGCTGTGGGTACGCCGCCACTCGAAAGTGGCGATGCCGATCTATCTTATGTTGAATCCGTCGCTCGGGAAATCGCGAAGTCGCTTAATGGATAC
>DATLKS010000677.1:0-2351 GCA_035538255.1 Terriglobales bacterium | reverse complement strand
CATTGCGGTTCTGGGCACAGGCCAGCACACCGCGATCCCGAGAAACGACAGCGAGGCCCAGCTCAATTCGCGCTCGCCCAACGGGGTCACCGACGTGACGCAATACATCGCCAACACCGCGGGCTTTCACTTTGCATTCATCGAGCAGGGCGGAACGAGTTTGTACGCTCAGCTCGCGCAACGCGTGACGAGTGCGGAGGTGCTGCGAATCCTTCTGAGCATCGGTGGGACGGAGATCTGTCACTTCCAAACCTGGCATGACAAAGCGGGCAACGCGCCGGCGCTGAAAGGCGTGGTCGACCCGGTTACGGGAGCCAAGGTCGATTTCCCCGACATTTCAACTTTTCAAGGAAATGAGGATCTGCAAGCCAACCTGATCATGCCAGAACCGACAGTGTTTCTGAGCAAGAGATTCCCCGTGTGCTCCATCATTCGTCCCACTGAAACGCAAGGGGCGGCAGGCGGCGCGCTCCAAGCCTTAACCAATGACGGCCTCTTCCGAGGGCAGAGCCCGGGATTCTTCCAGTACCTCCAGGATCTGGCCGAGGACGCGGACGAAGCGCGGCGCGGATTCTGAGGCCGCCCTCCAATTGCATTGGGTCGCTCTTGCGATTGAGCGGTGTCCGCCGGAGCGCGGACACCGCTCTTCGCGTTGCGAGGCTCCCCTGACCACCATTGGCACCATCGAGACCCGACACTTCCGCTGACAAACCCGTCAGGCGTGCGTAAGATACATCGAAATGCGCGTTGAGGGTTCGAATCACTCCGCTCCGACCAGTGTCACATCGCAAATTGGCTTGCGTTCTGGCCCTCCAAAAACCTACTTTAAGTAAGTGAAGGCAATCCCGGCGCTTGCTGTCGCAGCCCTCGTCCTGGCTCTGCCAGTTCTGGTCAGCGGGCCTTTGCTCTTGGGCCACGACACTAAAGAACACATAAGTTTTGGGCAATACTTTGCAGAACAACTCTGGCAAGGCGACTTCTATCCGCGCTGGCTCCTGAATGTGAACTACGGTCTGGGGAGCGCTTCATTCTTTGTCTATCCCCCATTTCCATCCTACGTTTATTCATTGCTCCTGCCGGTTGCGAGAATCGTTCATCTCGACGCCTTCGGCCTCGGCGAGTATTTGTGCCTGTTGACCTCGGGGCTGTGTGCATTCCTGTGGATGACAACGATCGCCAGCAGGCAAGTTTCTTTGCTGGCAGCCACGATCTATATGATCTTGCCCTATCACCTGACCATAGATTTTTATCGACGAGATGCGCTCTCGGAATGTTGGGCGCTCGCATGGATGCCATTGGTGCTGTATTTCACAACACAGGTGGTAAGAAAGAAAGGCTACGCAACGGCTGGACTCGCTCTCTCCTACGCCCTGCTGATTGTGAGTCACCTTGTAAGCGTTCTAATCCTGTCCGCTCTACCATTTCTTCTTGCCTTGACGATCGCGGAGCGCGGCCGGAAAGCGAGAGCATTTTTCACAGTGGCCGGCTGCCTGGCACTGGGTGCGGCAGTCTCGAGCGCTTATCTCCTGCCCGCGTTCGCGAACGCGAAGTACTTTCCCGTCTCCAGGCTGGGAATCTCGATCGACGACGGCCCGCAAGGCAATCTTCTCGCTTATGGCTGGGGACTATTGACGGGGCACTCGGGGAAGTCGCGATTTCTTCAAGCTGTTTCACTGGCCACGGTCGATACCGTCTCGTTTATTGCGTTCTGCGGGTTTATGGCGTTGAGGAAAGGCCCGCGAAGCCACCGCGGGCAGCTATTGCTGTGGCTGGCCGTGTGCCCGGTTCCACTGTTCTTAATGTCCGAGCCAAGCCTGCGGATATGGAAAGTTCTCCCGGCCCTTGCCGACGCCGTGCAGTTTCCCTGGAGATTTGACGTTGTCTTGTGTATCGCCGCTCTCCCGCTTGCTGCATTTCTGCTAACGAACGTGATCAGCCTGCCGGCACGCTCCAAAGTGGGAGTCCTCGTAGTCGTTATCCTCTTTGCCACGACATGGTTTGGTGGTTACGTGGATGTTGTCAGACACTCTCCGCAAGATCACAGCGATGCGGGCACCAAGTTGAGCGTACATGATGGTTGGTTCGCGGCCTGGACAGCGCGCGGTATGGATCAAGACAGCGCTCTTGAGGCATCGACAGGGCCTGCCGCGAGGTTCCTTGAAGGACACGGTACCGCTACCGTGTTGATATGGAAACCACGCCACATTGAAGTGCTGACGGACTGCGCCGCATGTGGACCCTTAGTGGTCAGGCAGCTTTATTACCCAAAGTGGAAAGCGCGGCTAGTTTCCGGTGGGGTAGAGTTGCTCGTCGAACCGAAGCTTCCGCAGGGCGTGCTTGCAGTGCGGGTG
>DATLKS010000676.1:0-1646 GCA_035538255.1 Terriglobales bacterium | reverse complement strand
GTGTTCCAGCGACTTTAGCTGATCTGCCAGGATCTTCGCTACCGTTTGACTTCTGGTCTGCAGCAGCATCGCCTTCACACGTTCACTGTATGCGGTCCGACCAACGTTTGTCCGCTCGCGGTTGAGAGCCTTTTTCATTGGTTCAGTGAGGCTCGTAACGTCGTAAGAGAATGCGAAATTCTCTTCTTCGGCTACCAGGAGTCCCGCAACGTAAATCCGGCTGATAGAGTCCTTTCGCTTCAGTATTCGTCCAATTCGAGTTTCCTCGATAACAGATTCTCCGGAAAATTTCAGAAAGAATCGCTTGGCGCGCGCCATGTCATCGTCTGACAGGTTTGCTAGCCTAATCGCAGTTCCGACGAACTTATGGCTGCGGGGCGGCGCTACTGCCGCGTGGAGCGTCACGACATCGCCGAAATCGTGCTTGCTGCGCTGGGCAAGAGTTATGACACCAAACGCGGATTCGATTTCGATGCCTATTCTGTTGCGATCGAGAGTCGCCAAGGCATCCTTCAAACCGACCCCGAACTTGCCGATTATTTTGCCAATCGCATTCAGCTTTTCGGGATTCTCATTCTGCGTGAAATGCTCGTAGCGCAATCCTCGGCCAAAGTCCCGAATTATCCAGGTGCCTCGGGGATCTTTCGAGATGTCGACTTCGCGTGTGCCGCTGAGGAATTGCTCATCAAGGGCGTTGGCGATTAGCTCGCGAACAGCATGGGCGCTGTCCCAAGCCTCAAGAATCTTCTCAATGTTGAGATCAAATAAGCGGATACCGTCATCCATGGCGGCCTCGCACCCGGTTTCGGACGGGTATAATCGCCACAACGCGGAGTATGGGTGTGCGGCCCAAGCTTTTCCCGCCCTTTAGCACTTTCCTATCCGTGCTTCCTCAGTCTGCGGTGCTCTCTTCCATCTCTCTTGGCTCAGGCGGATGGAGATTGCAATGCTACGGCCGGCAGTGCCCGAATCTCTGCGGCGTTGGGTTTGTCAACAGGCGGGGATAGTAGGTAATGACGCCCCGCCAGAAGCAGTGGAGCCTCCGGCTTCGACCAACGGAATCTTGTGCGGCGCGGGTGTCGTTACTTCCTCTGCGCTGCTCAACGTTGGTCTCTAAGAAAATCGCCGCCCAATTCGCCATTGAGCACTCCTAACGCCGCGAAGGCATCCGACACGCTATCGCGATTGATAGGAACGCTCATCAGTACCGACGGAAGCAAAAGCTGCGCGGGCAGCTCCGCCGGCGGTTTTGCGAGACCCCCTATCAACCAGCCTTTTAACTGGTGCGCTAACGGTGTCGTGATGCCGACACGGCCTCTAGCTCGTCGTTATCTAGCGACAGAGTATGCTCCTGCAGTGTGTTCTATGCAAATTCGGGCGATTGACCGAGCATTGGAGGGTGGTTACCAATGACAGATCTAGGCCGAACTGAACGCCTGCCAAGCTGACTCGTGTTGCAGACTTCCCGTGTCTTCAATTATGCGGATGGACGAACAGCGGGTACATTTCCGCTCGCGCGGAGTCCGTCTAGGTAATCTGCCCATACCTGCATCATCTGGCGTCTCTCAGCGAGGCGCGTCGCCCGGTTGTACGCCGCGCGGACCTTGTTCCGCTCCTGGTGAGCCAATTGCAGCTCGATTATATCG
>DATLKS010000675.1:0-6089 GCA_035538255.1 Terriglobales bacterium | reverse complement strand
ATCTACGATGTCCTTCCCGGCACATTAATGATCGACGGCCGCATTATTACGGACTTGCCGATAGAGACATTGCGCCGGAACATTGGATTTGTGCCGCAGGAAACGTTCCTGTTCAGCTCCACTATCCGCGACAACATCGCCTTTGGTGCTCAGAACAGCTCTGATGAAGAGGTGAAAGCGGCCGCCGAGGCAGCGAGCATCGCACAAGAGATCGAATCATTTCCGCAGAAATACGGAACGATCATCGGCGAACGCGGCCTGACGCTCTCAGGCGGCCAGAAGCAACGTACTGCGATCGCACGTGCTCTCATTCGCAATCCTCGCATCCTGATCCTTGATGACGCTTTATCCAGCGTCGATACCTACACTGAAGAGCGTATCCTGAATCATCTACGCGAGATCATGCGCGGACGCACCACAATCTTCATCTCGCATCGGGTTTCCACCGTAAGAGCGGCTGATCAGATCGCTGTGCTTCACGGCGGGACCATCGTGGAGATCGGTACCCACGACGAATTGCTTGCCCTTAATGGCTATTACGCCGATTTGTATAACAAGCAGTTGCTCGAAGAAGAACTCGCAGAAGTCTAGGCGATGAAGCGAGTGGTGACACCGGAGCTGCTTGACGACGACCTGGGCACGTCAGAAGAGATTCGTGAAAGTCTCCTTGACCTGCGCGGATTGAATGAGAATTTCGGCGGCTTCAAAAGCATCGCCGCATCTCTGACGACCGTTGCTCAGATGACTCAGAGTCGCTCACTGGCTTTTCTGGATGTGGGCGGAGGCACCGGCGAGGTCGCTGAGCAGGTTAGGCGCGATCTCTCTCTCGAAGAAGTCCACGTTGAAGCCACCATCTTGGATCGTGCCATTTCTCACATGCGCGGCCAACAATTAAATCGAGTGGCAGGCGACGCGCTTGCATTACCTTTCCCGTCCGGCAGCTTCGACGTGGTTGGCTGCAATCTGTTCCTTCATCATCTCGAGCCTGAAGAGATGATCAAATTTTTCAATGAAGCATTGCGCGTAGCGCGCCTCGCTGTGATTGCCAGCGATTTGCGGCGCAATCTGTTCCATTGGGCTTTGGCTTATGCTGGCCGTTTTACGTATCGCAGCCGGATCACGCGCAACGACGCTCCCGCTTCCGTGCGACGGGCATACACCATCGGCGAAATCAGGGAGATTGCGGAACAGACTAGCGCAGCTTCATCGCAGATTAAGCTGCATTTTTTTCAGCGCTTCGGATTGATTCTGTGGAAGGCCCAGCCGTGAGCCAGATCTTCGATGTCGCTGTGATCGGCGGAGGGCCGGCCGGCTCCTCGGCCGCGATTGCTGCTTCCCACTTTGGTTTTACCGTTATGCTGCTGGAAGCAGGAACTCTGCCGCGCCACAGGGTGTGCGGCGAGTTTGTGTCGGGAGAGGCTCTATCGCTGCTTACATCATTAATCGGAGAGCCGCTCTTGAGAAAGGCGCCGAGAATTGCCAGAGCTCGTATTTTTCTCGACGGGGCGCAAGTGGAGCTCCCAATTGAAACTGTGGCTGCAAGCGTCTCCCGCTATACGCTCGACATGGCACTCTGGCAGTCCGCTATGGCGAGCGGCTGTAATGTGCGCGACCGAACCCGCGTTAAGGCGGTGCGCTCAGAAGGAGACTCCTTCGTTCTTGAAGTTGACGGACAAGAGTTGCATTCGCGGTCCGTGATCAACGCGAGTGGACGATGGTCGAACCTGCGTGCGCAGAATCTTGACGTGCACGAGCAATGGATAGGTCTAAAGGGACATTTTTTCGAGCCTGATGCTCCCGATTCTTGTGACTTGTACTTCTTCAAGGATGGTTACTGCGGGCTTCAGTCCCTCGGTAATGGGATTGTGAACGCGGCCGCGATGGTGAAGCCCAAAATCGCCCGAAATCTTGAAGAGGTGTTTGCGCTTAATCGCCAATTGGAAATTCGCGCTCGCAGGTTCGAGCCAGCGACTGAATTCGTAAGTACAGCTCCGTTGTTTTTCCGTGCTCCCAGAACGTCGGATCGGGGCATGCTCCTGGTCGGCGATGCGGCGGCTTTCCTTGATCCTTTCGCGGGCGACGGTATCTCAATGGCGCTGCATAGTGGACGTCTGGCTGCGCTCGCGCTTGCTCCGTATCTGCAAGGCGTGTGCTCGTTGTCGGATGCTATCGAAAACTACGAGGCTCATCATCGGGCTCTCATCCAGCCTGCTCTCAGGAGTGCGCGACGCCTGCGGAGATTGTCCCGACTTCCGCGTGGGCTTCGAAACACCACGATGTTTCTCTTGAGGTTGGCACCCATTGCCGGCGCGGTGGTCAGAAGTACGCGTGTGAGAAGTCAACTTTGAGGAGTGCTTGACGGAAAACAACACAGACCTTCCGATCATTCCAATTCAGCCACGATGACAAATTCCTGCATGTCAGAATGCCACTCGACGCGCAGTACATTCGGCTTGCAACAGACCTGACAATCTTCGAGGTACGTTTGTCTGGATCCACTGCTCGGATCTACGGTCGTCTCGTTCCACTCCCCGCAGCCCGCGCACTGAAACCCTGATTTCACCGCAGCTTACTTTGGAACTGCCGCCGCGCTGGAGAGTCAAATGCGCTTCAGCTCTCTCCACTCCATGTCGCCTCTTATATATTGCAACATTCCGTGAAGGCGCCAGATCATGTTCAGTTGCCGATATGGGAAGTGTTCCAGGAAGCAAAACAGAATGAGTTTCGCCACGTGCTCCCAGCGGTTATATCGACGAAAAGTCATTTCTTCGAGCAAAACTGCTCCGACGGAGATCATAGTTGCAAACGCGATGCCATAGAAGATGATTTCCAGGAAGCTGGTCATCTGAAGTCCACCTGTAATCCACGCGGCTACGATTGACAGATAACCGAGCAGCTCAACGAGAGGCTCGAAGAGTTCGAACGTCCACAAGTAGGGAAGCATTAACGATCCAAGGCGGCCATAGCGAGGACGGAAGAGCATGTCTCGATTGGGCCAGAGGACATCCAGCAGACCTTTTTGCCAACGTGCACGCTGGCGGGCGAGGGATCGTACCTCGTTCGGTACCTCCGTCCAACACGTTGGGTCGGGAACAAACATGATCGAGTAGTCGGATCCATCTTCCAGCAGCCTGCGGTGCATTCTGATGACGAGGTCAAGGTCTTCGCCAATTGCGTTTGTCCGGAATCCACCAATCTTGCGGACCAGCTCGGTTCGGAAGACACCGAAGGCTCCCGAAATGATTGGCAGCATCTTGAACAGAGCCCAGCCTTCGCGACCGATAAGAAACGCCCGCAGATACTCGATGACCTGCAGAATCTCGATAGACGAGTGCGGGAGCTGAATGTCGCGGATGCGCGCTCCTTCGATGCGGCACCCGTTAAGGACACGAACAATGCCCCCAATCGCCACCACCGATGCGTCTGCCTCGGAACGAAGGCCGGACATGATGCGCAGCAGAGCGTCCTTCTCGATTAAGGAATCGGCGTCAATCACGCAGACGTATTGTCCTGTGGCAGCATTCAGACCGGCATTGACCGCGTCGGCTTTACTTTTCCGGTTCTCTTTATCGATTACAAGCAGACCTTGCCGGTTGCCGCTCGTGTAGATGCCACGAACCGTACCGCAGCGGCATTCTTGGAAGTACAGCAGGTTGACCGCTCTAAGATGGAACTTGTTCTTCAGTAGCTCGAGAGTTGAATCTGTCGAGCCGTCGTTTACGACAATCACTTCCAGATTGGGATACTCCAGATCGAGCAGTGCCTCAACGCTGGTGATAATGCTGGCTTCTTCGTTACGCGCAGGACAGATGATTGAAATTGGAGGTGTGAACGGCGAGGAACTCACCAGGTCGAGCCCTCTGTTCGTGAGACGCTCACGATGGCTGAGAGTTGATACCAGAGCTGCTATCAAAAGCGCGAGATAAATGATGTTCGACAGCAGGTAGTAGGCGAAGAAGAAATAGCTCAGATCCGCAAGGATTTTAGGCATGGCCAACCACCGGCTCAGGCCGATGAGTAACACCGGCGCGGTTCTCCGCAATCTGCTTCCGAGCTTCTTCAACGGCTCGAAGCAGGTTGCGGCCATCCTCGGATTCCAAGGCTTGCTTGTCGCTCAGCTGGAGCATGAGTCCAGAGCATTCGCCTGTGCGCTCAAGTTCCGAGATCAGAGCGTGCAGAGCGTATTTATCCCGCGTGGATGCCACGCGATCGATGATTGTAGGCAGCAGCTCCTTGGGAAGTTGCGCCAAAGCAGAGGCGGTGCGCTGGCGGACCGATCGATTGATGTCGCAAATCGTCGCCAGCAGCGCGGGCATGCTCGCAGGGTGGTGCAGCCCTGCCAAAGAAACCACAGCCCGCAGACGAACAAACCATACCTCGTCCATAGCCAGCTCAGAAAGGGCAGAAATGGCAAATAGCGGCTCGGCATGTGCAAGTCCGCGAGCCGCAGAGGCGCGAATCTCGGGTTCGGTATCTCTCGCGAGCAAAGCCAATTCATCGCCAACGTCGGCATTGGCTACTTCGCCTAGTACCCTTGCGATCAACAAATGAGTGGTGCGGTCGCAATTCAAAAACCGCAGGAGAAGTTTTGGATCAGAACGGGAACAGCGCACCAGGGCATCCTTGACTGTCAGTTGCGAGACCCGCAAACGATCCGATGCCACTGTCCTTAAGATCGCCAGTGCCGCAGCCGATCCTCCAATTTGCCCCAAGGCCCGAGTTGCGGCTTCCTGCAGGTAGGCGTCGCGATCTTCGATTGCCTCTTCGAGCAAGGGGACGAACTCGTGCATGCGAGTACGGCCCAATGCGAGCAGCGCATCCCTGCGCTGATGACGTGAGCCGCTACGAGCCTCCCAGACTCGCTTTTCCATCAATGCAGAGCGTCGGATAAAGTCTTGGAAAATCTTGCGGTCAGCTTCGGCAGCGGTTTCTATCCGGTCGAGAACCAGGCGCTCGACAACACTGCGTTTGAACTGATCCTTCCGCCAGCGCTCCGAGCGAATTTTGAGGCTGATGACATCGTGCCAATGGTGGCGAATTGAGAGCGCCAATTCATCCAATTTCGCAAAGTATCTCCCCCGAACGAAGCGACGTGCGGCGATGAAAATCAATAGTCCCGTAATAGTACAGAATGAGACGAGAGCTGCTTTCAGCGGGAATTGGGAGAGAGCTCTAGAAACGAAATCCATATCCGCCGCCGATACTCGTTTGCGTCTGTCCGTGAGAGCGTTGCTGATAGGCAGTGAAAACAGAGAAGTCCTGGAAGCGATTCACAAGATAATGCGCGCCGCCTAAGTAAGTTCGGGCCGAGATCCGGCCAATCTGATCGATATTCGAGTAGTTCTCAGCTCCGACGCCGAAGCCCGCATCCAGGCGCAGACGAGACCACACCGGCACCGATAACTTGGTCGACGCGGCCGGGCTCCAGCTGCTTCCCGTCCCGTAGAAGTCAGTGCGAGCTTGATAGCCTGTGAAGGTCCAAATCCAATCTCGCGGGAGATACGCAATGGCGCTTCCGCCCAGAACGGTTACTTGTGAACCTTCGAACCAAATACTGGCAGAGTGTCCGGTTAACTCAAGACCGCGGAGAATGCCGAGATTTAACTTGAGCCCGTGATCGTAATCGAGCGACATCTGGTGCAGTGGTGCGATCTGCTGATGGCTACCCTGTCCAAATGAAAACGAAAGAGAGTCTTGCTTTGTTAGTCGGTATGCGATTCCGCTTGCGAGTTCGGCTGCGGCCTGTCCCAGGCGTCTGTACGACATTGCGCCAAGGGTTGAACTCCAGCGGGCATTCCAATTGATTCCGAAGTTCGCGCTTTGCGCCTGGACAGGCGAGGTGAAGCTGAACAGGTCGGTTTCCGTAGCAACTGTCAGAGAATATTTCGGAATATCACGAGACCCGATTTCGTGAATGGCTCTCTGCGTACTCTGCACAGCAACCGCCGTTCCCGGTTCGGGAACAACTTTTATCGCCTTTTGCTCTCGAATAGCTGCGGCAACCCGCGAGCGCCGGATCGCTATTTCATAGTTCGAGGGTTGAAGCTTTTGTGCTTGGTCCAGAACCGACGAATATTCGTCAAGCTTGC
>DATLKS010000674.1:0-7310 GCA_035538255.1 Terriglobales bacterium | reverse complement strand
CGGCCGCTTTGACTCGGCACTCGCGGAAGGATCGACTACGAGATTCGCCGCTCGTGTGGGCGGCCTGGCGCCGGCAGTCGGTTCGTCCGAGATTGACTTGGTAATCGTGGATCATGGCGATGTAAGTGGCATGTCCGCGCTCAAGCGAGCAATGAATGTGCTTACGCCTGCGGGCCTGCCCTTTTCCGCGCTCGCAGTGTTCAAGCCGTAGCTACAGTTGGTACGCCGCTACCCCCATCTCGGCTGCGTACGGACCCGAAGCTGATCTCCAGAACGCGCGATTCTGGAAGGGATTAACGACCAACAGCAGCCTTTAACTTCGTCCGTGGCAGCGGCGACAAACGCATCGTAGGGAAGGTTCCCTGGAAGCGAGAGGCGAGCGGCGGCAGGGCCGCTTGCCTCCCTTGGTCTGGTATGGAAGGCATTTGCTGCTCAGGAGGGTATATGAAAATCCGCATCGCGTTCGGCCTGCTCGCTCTCAGTCTCATTTGGACCATTTCCAGCTATGGCGAGGATGATCCTAACGTTGTCGTGCTATGGAACCAGGCCGCGCTGCAGGGTGTGCGCGACAGCACGTTGGGTCCCCCGATGGTCGCGCGCGCTCTGGCGATCGTCCATACATGCATCTACGACGCGTGGGCTGCCTATGACAAACGTGCGGTGGGAACACAGTTTGGCGGCTCGCTGCGCAGGCCCACAAAAGAACGCACCCTCGCGAACAAAAATAAAGCCATCAGTTTCGCCGCATACCGCGCGGTGCTTGATCTGCTCCCCGCCACAGACAAAGCTACCGTCTTCGATGTCCTGATGACTAAGTTGGGTTATGACATCCACGACGTGTCAGTAGACACTCGGACCCCCAGCGGAATCGGAAACGCTGCCTGCAACGCCGTGATTGCTTTCCGTCACTACGATGGCTCGAACCGACTCGGGACTCTTGCTAATCCAGGCGCTCAGACCGGCATGCCCTACGCAGACTATACGGGCTACACGTCAGTGAACCCTTCAACCACAGTGCCCTTAGGCGATAACTGGTCCAAGATCGTCGATCCGGATCGTTGGCAACCATTGACGTACTTTAATGGTATGAAGGTGGTGACTCAAGCTTTCGTGGGCGCACAATGGTCCAAAGTCATTCCTTTTGCTCTCAAGTCGCAGGACCAGTTTTCCTCATTCATCTCAAAATTTGGTCCGGCGCTTCACGACTCCGATACCTATCGCCAGCAAGCCCTTGATCTCATCGCACTCAGTGCTGGGCTGACCGATGAACAAAAAATGATCGCCGAGTATTGGGCCAACGGTCCCCACTCGGAACTTCCTCCGGGACATTGGGACCTGTTTGCTCAATTCGTTTCCGCCAGAGATCACCACGGCGTGGATGATGATGCGAAGATGTTTTTTGCTCTGACTAATGCCATCTTCGACGCCGGCATTGCCTGCTGGGACGCTAAGATCAAATTCGATTCCGTACGGCCCGTAACCGCCATTCCCTATCTCTTTCATGGCCAGCAAATCCAGGCGTGGGGTGGTCCGGGCAAAGGCACCATGTGGATAGATGGGAAGGACTGGATTCCTTATCAGGTAAGCACTTTCCCGACTCCTCCATTTCCGGAATACATCTCCGGCCACAGCACGTTCAGCGCAGCTGGAGCCGAGATCTTGAAGCGCTTCACACATAGTGACCGGTTTGGAGGCTCGTGGACCTTTGCTGCAGGAACTTCTGTGACTGAACCGGGCATTACGCCTGCGCAGCCGGTCACGCTCTCCTGGGAGACGTTTACCGACGCCGCGAATCAGGCGGGAATTTCACGACGATACGGCGGAATTCATTTCGAGCTCGGTGATCTTGTCGGCAGAGCGACGGGACGCCTGGTAGCCGCACAGGCTTGGGAAAAAGCGCAGAGCTATTTCAATCCGGAGCACGATCATGAATCACGCGGAGACGCAGGCGATGATAGGTGATACGGGTGCTGCCGGCACCCTGCGCTCAAGGAGACTCCCTAAGCATCGATTCGGAAATGTGGCGAAGCCATATTGAGACTACGTTACTGACTCCGGTTCGATGTAGTGAATGCTTTCGTCTGCGTCGTCTTCGGGATCGCTTGATATCTGCACGCGGATCTGTGGACTGTCGAAAATAACGACTCCCTGATCATCAGCGAGCATGCGAAACGTCGGGGAAATGTCATAGAGCTCCTCGAAGGAGCTTGCCGAGGCCTCCAACTGCGATTCTCGAGGCGCCAGTCCTTCCGAATCTCGCAGCACGAAAAATTTGCTGCAGAGCCGGCGCACGGTCGAAAGCCGATGAGTGATGATGAGAGCTCCCATATCGTCGCCAAGCACTTCTTCGAGGCCCTTTTGCACGGCTTTTTCAGTTGTCGCATCGAGCGAGGCAGTGGCTTCATCGACGACCATGAAGATCGGCTTACGCATCGCGGCCGCGCCGATCATCAACCGCTGCTGCTCGCCGCCGGATAGCTCGATACCGTGGCGGCCGACGCGGGTGTCGAGTCCGTCGGTGAGGCGGTCGCCGAAATCGATCTTCAGCTTCCGCATGATTTCCCAAAGCTCTTCGTCGGGCACTTTGGCCGGCTCATCCGTGAACCGATAGAGGAGGTTGTCACGGATCGTGCCATCAAATACCTGTGCCTGTTGTGGAACGTAGGCGATCAGGTTGAGCCACGACCACAGCCGGACATCGCGCAAATCGTGACCGTCGATCAGAATTGCACCCGTAGTCGGATCCATGTAACGCATGAGCATCCGCATGATCGTGGTCTTGCCCGCGCCGGAAGGACCGATGAGAGCCGCCTTTTCGCCAGGCTCAATCGTCAGGCTGACATTGCGAAGGATCGGCAACGTCGTCCTGCCGACCTCCGCCGCTGAAGCGGGCTTGCCGGGGAGGTCGCGCTTTTCTGTCGCGTAGGCATACGACACATTGCGCATCTCGACGCGAACGCCGTTCTTGCGCCTAAGCTCAATCGCGTTTGGTTTGTCCGTCACATCGGGCGGGATGGTCAGCGTAAGCATGGCCGTCCGAATCGCCGGCATGTTCCAGTTGATCTGGTGTTCGATATGACCGATGGTCCAGATGCTCTCGCTAACCTTGGTTGCATACATCAGCAGTGGAACGAAGACGCCGTTCGACCAGTCTCCCTGCCAGATTCGCCACGCCCCATAGGCGAGCGTTCCCAAAAATACAAAGCGGTTGGAATATCCGCGCCACGTGACTTTCCCAATAAACCAGAGCCAGAATTTGCGCTCTTCCCCGAGAACTTTTTGGAACGAGCGGCTCTGATATGCAATCTCAGCGCTTTCCTTGGCGCAGGTCTTTACGCGCTCAATCTTTTCCCAGCGTTCGTGCTCCCAACGATTGATGCGGCGGAACTCTTTATCGAACGGAACGCACTTCTCAGAGATGTTGCGGTTCAGATAGACCAGCCACACGAGATAACTGGCCAGCAGCAGACTCATGAAGAAGGCAGCCGACGGTACGCGGAACCACAGGTGCGTCAAGGCAACGGTGAGCGAGATGAGTGACGACGAGCCCTCGAACATCAGCAGATGTTCCAGTTGGTCGATTCGCCCCTTACCGCGCTCGATGTTGGCGGTGTTCAGGTACGAGCTTTCCTGCAGATGCTGGCCCATGCTCTTTTCGAAGAAAAGCTCGTTCATGCGGCGCTTCAACTGCGTAAGATTTGCGCCCTGCGCATATTCGCGGGCGATCATCTGCAGGCGGTCAAAGTAGCCATAGAGGCTGACACATACGGCCATGCCGATGAAGCTCATCTTGATGGCATGCGCGTCGTGACGCACGAGGCCATCGAGCAGATACTTCGCCAGCCACGCAATGCCGTTAAGGGCAGTAACAGAGATCGCAAGAGACACAAGCATGCGCCGCGTCCAGTGACGGCTTTCGGGCGTGATGAATTCGCGATACACCCACCGTGCCACCGCCCAGCTTTCTTTCATCTCGTGCAGATACTCCCGCCAGCTTCGAGAGATCTTTCGCGTGTCTTGCGGATCGATAATCACAACATTCCTCTTAATTGCAGTCTGGGTCGGCCCACTGCAAAGCCAACTTGCCAATGGTTGAAGCGGATGTGGTTTAAATGCTAAGGCCTTATCGCACTGTGCACGAATTACTAAAGGATGACAATCGGCAGGAAAACCTACCCGAAGTGGTCCGGCGGCTAGGGCTGGCTGCCCCCGTGCTTGTGAGCCACAGTGCCAAGGCGACGCTGGTGATTCAGTGAGGACTGCGGTAAAGTTCCCCGGCGTGAGGTGAAGGAACAGATGCGCGCAACACGTCGGGATTTTCTGCGTCATCTCGGTACCACTGCCGCCATCGGTCTTACGCCGCTCGGATCGCTGGCAACTTCGGCGGCCAGATTCGAACCTGATCGCAGTGCGGCTCCGCAAAGTCCGATCCTGCTGAACAGCAACGAGAACGCCTATGGACCGCTGCAGAAATCGGTGGAAGCGTTGCAGGGGGCTCTCGGTCAGGCAAATCGGTATCCGTTTGCCTTCTTTGGAGAGCTTGCGGATGAACTTGCCGCTTTGCACCGTGTCCAGCCGGACCAGATCGTACTGGGATGCGGCTCGAGCGAAATTCTGCGCATGAGTGCAATGGCGCTCCTCGGCAGCGGCAAGCAACTGGTGCAAGCATCGCCCACTTACGAGGCGATGGAGCGTTACACCCGCGTAGCTGGAGCGGGAGTGGTGAGCGTACCGCTCACGCACGAGTATGCGCACGATGTTGGGGCCATGCTGACGGCCACAAAGGCTGCCGAGTCCCTGGTTTACATCTGCAATCCGAATAATCCGACGGCATCGCTTACCACTCGCAAAGATCTCGAGGACTTCGTCGCGCGCATGCCTGCCTCATCTCACCTGCTGATCGACGAGGCTTACCATCATTTCGTGCCGGTGTCGCAGATGTACCGGTCTTTTATCGATTCTCCGGTAAACGACGATCGCGTGATTGTCTCTCGCACCTTCTCGAAGATTTATGGTTTGGCGGGACTCCGGCTGGGCTATGCGGTTGCGTCGCCGAAAGTGGCGGAAAGTCTGCGGCGGTATGCGACCATCATCAACATCAACGGGATGGTATCTCCGGCAGCGATGGCTGGCTTGCGCGACAGCGATGGATTGGCCGCAGCCGTGAAGCGCAACGCCGACGATCGTCAGGAGTTTTTCAACCAGGCAATGGCGCGAATGCTAAAGCCGATCGACTCGCACGCGAACTTTGTGATGATGAATGTCCAGCGTCCGGCAGAACAGGTGATCGAATACTTCAAGCAAAACAACATTTTGATCGGCCGGAAATTCCCGGCGATGAACACCCACATTCGGGTGTCGCTGGGAAAGCCGGCAGAAATGCACGATTTCTGGCAGGCATGGGACAAGCAGGGCGGCGGCATGAAGATGTAGACAAAGCTAAAAAGTTTCCTTGCGCTGAACTTTCCGGCGCACGGACCACAGAAAACGGCTACATCAGTTCTTCCATAAATCCTCGCGTCACCTCGGCCGGCAGCCGCAGGTCGCGGTGAATCAGCGCGCCTTCGTTGAGAACCGGCTCAGCAGCGTGCAAGGCCGGAATGTCAGTGCGCTCGAAGAATTTTCCGATAGGGATTTCGTCCCCCCACAACACGGAGCGCTCCATTGCTGCCGTCCAGTCCGTTGCGTCATAGCTTGCGTCGTCCTCGAGCTTCTTCACCCTTGGACGAAACCACTGGTAGGTGTTGTCGTGGTTGTAGGTGACGCACGGGCTGAAGACATCGATGAATGAGAAGCCCTTGTGCTCGATGCCGTGCTTGATCAGCTCAGTCAGGTGCTTCTGCTCGCCGCTGAAGCCGCGCGCAATGAACGTTGCGCCCGCCGCGAGCGCCATCGTAATCGGATTCACAGGCGCCTCGATATTGCCGAAAGGCATACTCTTGGTCTTCATGCCGACGCGGCTTGTGGGTGAGGTTTGACCGGTCGTGAGACCGTAGATTTGGTTGTCCATGACGATGTAGAGCAGGTCCACGTTGCGCCGCATGGTGTGGACGAAGTGATTGCCGCCGATGCCGAAGCCGTCGCCGTCGCCGCCTGTCACGATCACGGTCAGATCATGGTTTGCCTGCTTCACGCCCGTCGCGACCGCCAGAGCGCGTCCGTGCAGCGTGTGCATTCCGTAAGTGTTGATGTAGCCCGGAAGATTCGACGAGCAGCCGATGCCGCTGATGGTGACGATGTTGTGCGTCGGTATTTGCAGCTCGACCAGCGCCTTCTGCAGCGCGGCGAGCACACCGAAATCGCCGCATCCCGGACACCAATCCGGATCGGCTTTGCCTTTCATGTCGGCCATCGTCAGGGGCTTGGGCATCAACGTCGCGGTTGCCATGTCATCTCCTTAAGTTTTTTGTGGCGGGAGCCCTGCATTGAGGATTGAACACGGAGGACACGAAGGTCACGAAGTATGGGGAACGCCGCGGGTATCGTCAATTGTCCGCTATGTGTGAATTCCGTCGCCATGAGAGATCCCGCTCCTTGCTTTACTTCGTGCCCTCTGTGCCCTCCGTGTTCAATTCTTTTGCACAGCAACTAAACCATGATCTCGTGTGCGGGCACTGACAGCGTGCTCTTGCCCGCGAGTCGTTCTTTCACTGCCTCCACGATGTGGTGCGGCATAAAAGGCTCACCATCATATTTGCGGATATGTCCGTCGGGAACAAAGCTGGTCTCACTACGCAGGTAACGCGCGAACTGTCCGCTGTAATTGTTCTCGACGATGATTGTGTGCCGCGCGTCTTTGAGGATGTCGAGGATGGCTTCCCCATGCAGCGGCACCAGCCAGCGGATCTGGAGCTGATTGGCAGAGATTCCCTGCTCGTTCAGCATCTCGCAGGCTTCGGCAATCACGCCGTAAGTCGATCCCCAGCCGATGAGTGTGACTTCCGCATCACGCGGTCCGCGCATTTGAGGCGGCGCGGTTGCAGCCTCGATGCCGGTTTGCTTGCGCATGCGCTTCTCCATCATGGCGCGGCACTTGATTGGATTCGTGAACTCGTCGCTGATGAGCACGCCGTCTTCGTCGTGCTCATCGGTTGCGGCGGTGTGAACGTGGCCGGGCACTCCCGGAATGGCACGCGGCGAAACGCCATTCTCGGTAATCTGATAGCGCTTGTAGTGTCCATTCGTGCCGTTTTTGGCCGTGCCGGTCTCGTTAGTTGGCACGTTTATTTTTTTCCCACTGCTCGGCTTTTCGATCAACTCCCTTTCGCTCTTCGGTCTGGTCCTGGCTATTGGTCTAGTGGTTGACGATG
>DATLKS010000673.1:0-1550 GCA_035538255.1 Terriglobales bacterium | reverse complement strand
CGCTCCCGGGTTGCTACGACGGTTCCTTCATGGTCCACATCCGGTGATAAGTAAGATGTTTCGCCAAACGTGAGCTGTTGGGGAGTGTTGTCTTTCAACCTCGCCACCCACAAGTTCATGGTCCGCATGTACAGCATGGTGTCGCCGCGAGAGGAGCTGAAGATGACTCCCGAACTGTCAGGCAGCCAGGCGAAGCCTGCCTCCGGATTTTCGTCCTGAGTGATGCGATGGGGCTGGCCCCCGCTGACGGGTACGAAAAAAATGTCGTAATCGAACGTCCTACCGCTTTGGTATCCCAGCATCCGGTCATCGGGAGACCACCGCAGGTTCGAGTAGTTGAAGTCGCCGGCAAGCGTGGTCACTACTCGGGCATTCGATCCATCACCCTCGGCGACCATCAATTCAATTTGTCCGGCATTGGGCCGCAAGAAGGCGGTTTGTTTGCCGCTATGGCTAAGGTCGCCCGGAATCAAGCTGCTGACAACAGGGCGGGGCGTACCGCCGAGGGCCGGAATCTCCCAGACTTGCCCTGGCCCATTGGTTTCCCCGGATGGTGAAAAATAGATTAACGAACTGGAATCCGCCGACCAGCGCGGCGACTGATGGTCGGCATCATCACGTGTGACCTGCAGCGGCGGCCCTGCTGCCAGCAGCCGTACCCAAACCTGTCGTCTGCCGCTTACGTCGGCAGTGAACGCCACTGATTTGCCATCAGGCGATAGCGCCGGGGACTCCTCCATGCCTACGAAGTCGGTCAGCCTTCTCAATGCAATAGGCGTACGCGGCTTCGAATGTATGAGCATTCGAGATAAGACAAACCCTGCTGCTGCGGCCAATAGCACTGCCATCAGCAGTCGAATGAAAGCCGATTTCTGCTTCAGCGCTTCGGCCGCTATGGCCGGTGCGCGACCGCTCGCATCCCGCGAAATAGCGTCCAGATCAAATGCAAGATCGCGAGCAGATTGGAACCTCTCGCCAGGATCCTTCTCAAGACAGCGGTGGACAATTCTATCCAAGGCCGGCGGGCGCCCTTTGCTGGGTATTTCAGGCGGCTGCTCCTTCAGAATGGCACTCATGGTATCGGCTGCCGACAACCCCTCAAACGGCCGCCTTCCCGCAATCATCTCGTAGCAGATAGCACCTAGGCTGAAGATGTCCGAGCGAGCGTCTGCATTCTGTCCCCGCACCTGCTCGGGAGACATGTATTCGACGGTTCCCATAACCTGACCGGGTTCGGTAGCGAAGCTGGCTATGGTACTTTCTCCCAGATCAGATCGCAGCAGCTTGGCCAGTCCAAAGTCGAGAATTTTTACGATTCCATCAGACGTGACAAAAATGTTTTCTGGCTTCAGATCACGATGAACAATGCCGCGATCATGCGCCGCTGCTAGTCCGCGCGCTATCTGTGTTGCCCAATCTACGGCTTTGAGCATCGCAACCGAGCTTTGGCGCAAGCGCTCGCGCAAGGTTCGGCCCTGCAATAGTTCGGTAACTAGATAGGGCGAGCCTGTTTGGGTTGATCCCAGTCGGTGTACCACCAGAATGTTGGG
>DATLKS010000672.1:0-1955 GCA_035538255.1 Terriglobales bacterium | reverse complement strand
CTGCACGCGGTGGAGTCCGCTGGTGTGCGCGTGCTGCGGAACGAAAAAGTGGAAGCTGATGGCTTGCAGATCATTGGCGTGCCCTATCGGCATGCCTCGCGTATGGCACATTTTGCCTCAGTGCTCAAGGGCATTGGCTTGGACCGCAGGCGGGCGAGCATTCTCCTGACGCATGCGCCGGATCATCCGCAGGTGGCAGAACAAGCAGGAGTTTCACTGCAGCTTTCCGGCCACACCCATCTGGGGCAGTTCATCCCGTGGAGCTGGATGGCGCGGCGGGTCTATCGCCAGTTTGTATATGGGTTGAGCAGGATTGGCAAGATGCTGGTGTTCACCTCGAGCGGCGTGGGGACCTGGGGACCGCCGCTGCGGCTAGGGTCGAATCCAGAGATCGTAATCCTGCAGTTCGAGTGAGAGGTGCTGACGTACACCAGTTGGCAACGCGACTTGCGGTCTGGGTACTAGTGTGCTGTCCCGTAAATACGTTCGCATAGTCGTTCGACTTTAGCGAAGATCGAATCCGCCGTGGCGGTCCAGACAAAAGGCTGGGCTCTGCGGTTGGCATTCTGCACGTAGTGATCGATTTTCTCGACCAAGTCCTGCACGCTGCTGAACGTTCCCCGGCGAATGGCTTGTTGCGTGATGCGGTTGAACCAGATCTCCACCTGATTGAGCCAGGAAGCATAGGTGGGAGTGAAGTGCGCATGGAATCGCGGTCGGGTGGCGAACCAGCGCCGTACTCGTAGATGCTTGTGGGTGGCGTAGTTGTCTACGATGACGTGCACTTCTAAGTTTTTCGGAACGTTCTTTTCAGTTTCTCGGAGAAAGCCTAGATATTCTTGATGCCGATGGCGCGGTCGACATTGCGTGAGCACTTTGCCGTTCGCCGTGTCCAGCGCAGCAAACAGCGTGACGGTTCCGTGACGTCGATAATCGTGGGTCACTCCCTCGACGTAACCCAATCCCAGCGGCAACATCGGCTGGGTGCGTTCTAGCGCCTGAATTCCGCTCTTCTCATCCACGCACAAAACCACTGCATTTTCCGGGGGATCTAAATACAGCCCTACAATATCCCGTACCTTTTCTACAAAAAATGGATCGCTGGAAAGCTGGAACTGTTTTTGTCGATGCGGCTGCAAGCCAAACGCTTGCCAAATGCGGTGTACCGTCGATTTCGACAGGCCGGTCTCCGCAGCAATTTGCCGGATGCTCCAGTGCGTTCCGTCTTTAGGTTTCGTCTTCAACGTCTTACGAACGAGCTGTGCCACGCGCTCGTCGCTGATCGGCCGTGGGCGGCCCGGCCGTAACTCGTCGTAGAGTCCGCGCAGGCCGTGCGCGAGGAATCGGCACCGCCACAGGCTTACCGTGACCTTGCTCGTCTCCAGTTGACGAGCAACTTCTCGGTTCGTCTTCCCAGAACCGCTCAGCAAAATAATCTTGGCCCGACGCACCAGTCCAGCCGGAAGAGAGCGCGAGTTCGCGAAGCTTTCCAGTTGCTCGCGCTGTTCCATATCCAAAACCAGCACTGCTTTCGGTCGTCCCAACGCCATAGGCACCTCCATTGTGCACGGGAGATGCCTATAATCCCAGCAATACTAATGCCAGTTATTTATGGGACAGAACACTAGCTGCCACTTTTCCGGTTTCCCGACTAACCGGGCGCTGGCAGTGAACACGTGCTACGCTTAATCTAGTCTTTGGAAATTACACCGTGCGACATACTTCGTTCGAAATCAATTTTGTTCCGTTCTTCGCTTTCGTCGCCACTCTGTGTGGCATCGCTGCGCGATTCTGGCTGCGGTACTCCATTGCACGGAGCGCAGGTGTTGCAGCAATCGCTCTTGCGGCACTCTACGGTCTGTTTTTTCTTGCGTTCGGAGCGATGAGCCTCAGTGGACGATAAATGCCGTTACCGCCGATGTGGATTTCAAGTTTCCGATTATCCGACTAATCAG
>DATLKS010000671.1:0-4918 GCA_035538255.1 Terriglobales bacterium | reverse complement strand
ATGCTCACTGAGCAAGCAGCCTCCATTCCTCCAGGATCTGACGGCGTGATGTGGGCTCCATATTTAATGGGCGAGCGCACTCCGTATCTTGATCCGGACGCCCGCGCTGCCCTGGTTGGACTCGCGGCAAATCATAGACGTGCGCACGTGGTCCGGGCAATTCTTGAAGGCGTAGCCTTCAGCCTGCGCGACACCTTCACGATATTTGAAGAGATGAACGTTCCGGTAAAAAATATCCGCCTCGGTGGAGGGGGCGCCCGATCACCATTGTGGCAGCAGATTCAAGCCGACGTTTACAGTCATCCCGTCGAAATGGTCGATGCAGAAGAAGGGGCGGCTTACGGCGCCGCTCTGCTTGCGGGCGTAGGGGCTGGCGTGTGGAAGAGCGTGGATGATGCCTGCCGCGTGGTAGTACGGGTTAAGAGCACTGTTGATCCAATTCGGGAATCGTCAGAAGTGATGCAGCGACAGTATAGGAAATACCGCCGCATTTATCCCGCGCTCAAATCGATGCGCGAAGATTCATCTGTATCTCATACAGCTTAAATATTCCTGGGAGGCTACATGCCGAGTGGTCCTTATGATCCAAAGCCGGAGCACAAGTTCTCTTTTGGGCTATGGACGGTGGGAAATCGTGGACGGGATCCATTTGGTGAGGCGGTGCGTTCGACGATTCCGCCCAATGACATCGTGGCGTTGCTGGCCGAGGTCGGAGCATGGGGAGTCAACTTGCATGACAATGATCTGGTCCCGATCGATGCTACTCAGTCTGAGCGTGACCGGATCGTGCGTGAATTCAAATCGGCATGCAAGCGTCACGGCATTGTCGTGCCCATGGCAACCGTAAACCTCTTCTACGATCCAGTCTTTCGCGACGGCGCATTCACCGCGAATGATCGCGACGTACGTGCCTATGCAGTGCAGAAGACGATGCGCGCCATGGATCTTGGTACTGAATTAGGAGCCAAGATCTTTGTGCTCTGGGGCGGACGCGAAGGTACGGAGACCGACGCCTGTCGACGTCCGGACCATGCCCTTAAGAACCTGCGCGAGTCCATTAACTACCTTTGCGAATACAACATCGACAAGAAGTACGGCTACAAATTCGCTCTGGAGGCCAAACCGAACGAGCCGCGCGGCGACATCTACATGCCCACGACCGGAGCGTATCTGGGATTCATCGCTACTCTCGATCACCCCGAAATGGTTGGCGTCAATCCCGAAGTGGCACATGAGCAGATGGCCGGGCTGAATTTCGTCCATGCAGTTGCGCAAGCCTGGGATGCAGGAAAACTCTTTCATATCGATCTCAACGATCAGTATCCGGGGCGCTATGACCAGGACCTGCGTTTCGCGTCGGCAATGCCGAAGGCGATGTTCTGGCTGGTCAAGTTTCTTGAAGATGTAGGTTACGGCGGTCCGCGGCACTTCGACGCACACGCCTACCGGACAGAAGACATCAAGGGCGTAAAGGAGTTCGCGCGCGGCTGCATGCGCAGCTATCTCATCCTCAAAGAGAAAGCCCGGCAGTGGAATGAGAATAAAGAGATCAAGAGCTTACTTGCAGAGATCAGCAAGAATCCGGTGGAGCACGTTGGGCGCTACTCCAACAAAAACGCAAAAGCGCTGCTGGAGAAAACCTTCGATCGCGAGGCGCTCTCACGCAAAGGGCTTATGTATGAGCGGCTGGATCAGTTGACGATGGAGATCTTGCTTGGGGTCTGAGAGAACCACGCCGCGATGATGGCGGAGCCCAGCACCGGCTTTTTCGATAGCAATATTGTAGGACCGGAGGCGCAAACCCCGCGACTGCCCCTGCTACCGCAGGTGGTTCTGTTTCACCCGCAGATCGTGGCCGGTCATCTCCTTCGGCTGCGAGATGCCGAGCATTCCAAGCACCGTGGGTGAGATGTCCTGAAGCGCGCCTTCTGCGCGCAGCGCGAACTGCTTGTCATCATTGCTGACAACGATGAACGGCACTGGATTCAGCGTGTGCGCGGTATGCGGGCCGCCGGTGACGGGGTCGATGAGCATCTCGGCGTTACCATGGTCCGCCGTAACGATCATCGATCCGCCCTTTTGCTTCACCGCTTTGAAGATGCGCCCGAGGCAATGGTCGACGCTTTCCACCGCTTTTACTGTAGGCTCGATCTTCCCAGAATGGCCCACCATGTCGGCATTGGCGAAGTTCACGATGATTACCTGGAAGCTGCCACGCTCGATGGCATCGACAACTGCATCGGCGATGCCCTCGGCACTCATCTCCGGCTTTAGATCGTACGTCGCGACCTTCTGCGAGGGCACCAGCACGCGGTCTTCGCCGGGGAATGGCTGCTCGACGCCGCCATTGAAGAAATATGTGACATGTGCGTACTTTTCCGTCTCGGCGACACGCAGGTTGTGTAGTCCTTCGGCGCCCATCACGTTCGCCAGGATGTTCGTCATTGAATCCGGCTGCACGACAAACGGCAGCTCGAATTGCTTGTCGTAACGAGTCATGCAGATGTAGGTGAGGTTCTTTGGCGTTTCGCTCGCAGGAATTACTTTTTCGAGAACGTCGGCATCGGGAAGATCTTTCCCATTCTGCTTCGTGATGCCGCTGTTGCGCGCCAGCACGCGTGTGATCTGTCGGGCACGATCGGCGCGGAAGTTGAAGTTGATACAGCTATCGTCATCGCGAATTGTGGCGACAGGCTCGCCGCGATTATCGACGCAAACAAACGGCACCACGAATTCATCCGTCACATCGTGGTTGTACGATTCCTTCATCCCGCGCACCGGATCGATGTACGTTCCACCCTCACCTCTGCCATTCACCATCGCGTCATAGGCTTTGCGCTCGCGCTCCCAGCGCTTGTCGCGGTCCATCGCATAGTAGCGGCCGCTCACGCTGGCGACATGTCCAGTGCCGAGTTCACGCATCTTTTGCTGGAGCTGCTCCAGATATCCGGCGCCGCTCGTCGGAAGAGTGTCGCGTCCGTCCATGAAAGCGTGAACGAAGACGCGATCGACTCCATTCTGCTTGGCCATTCGCAGTAACGCATACAGATGGTTCTGGTGCGAATGCACGCCTCCATCCGAAAGAAGACCGAAGATGTGCAGCCTGCGTCCGCCGGAGCGGGCATTCTTCATCGCCGACATGAGTGCCGGATTGGAAAAGAACTCGCCGTTCTCGATCATTACGTCGATCTTCGTGATGTCCATGTACACGACGCGGCCGGCGCCGATATTCAGATGTCCGACTTCACTGTTTCCCATTTGTCCATTTGGCAGACCGACATAGCGCCCGCTGGTATGCACCAGCGTATTGGGAAAATCGCGAAGGAGTGCGTCGTAATTGGGTTTTCGTGCCAGCGCGATGGCATTGGCCTTGGTTTCGGCGCGGTATCCCCAGCCATCGAGGATGATGAGAACGAGAGGAGTGTTTTTCATTTTAGGAATGTGATGGTGACTACCTGACAGTGCTCCCCCGTCGCCTTTCATCCCATCAATCGCAACATCGGCATTGCCGGAGACACCGCGCAGGTGGTTCCCTATTCTCTGGTGGGCGGCAGCACGGGTCGATTCGATGACGTTTTATCGTATCCCTGCTCCCGCAATTTGCGCATAGCACGGTCGGCGACCATCTTGCCCCACGCCTGTCCCGCGTCGATCGCTTCGGCTGACAGCATGGGCAGGACTTTTATCGTCTTTTGCCCGACCGGCGATTGATAAAAACGGGTCAGGTCCTGGATTTCATCGCGGGTGTAGTACTTGTCATAAATCGGGACGACGAGATCGATCAGCTCGTCGGAATGCACTTCCTTGATGAAGGTGTTCCAGAACTCGTCCGGCACTTGGGGAAACCCGGAGCGCAAAGGCTCGATGATCCTTCGCAGAGTGTCGGCTGAGACGTTGGCTGCTCCGGTAAGGTCGATAAGCTTGCGGATGTCTGCGCGCTTTGCACCCTGGTCGGTTTGGCTTTGCGCCGAAGCTCCTTGTGCATGTGAAGGAGCAGAACTGGACGGCTGCGCGAATGCACCCATCGCGCAGACAAGAACCAGGAGGCAATTCGTAATCAAGTATTTCATGCTCAGATCCTTTCCAAAGCCAACGGCCTCGACAAGCCGTCATCCTGAAGCGCCTTCCTTTGCGCGAAGGATCTCCAGCGAATGCTTCGCGCCGTAATTGCGTTGAGCGCGGCTCTCTCATCAAGACCTCCACCTGCATGAGCCGAAGAGCCGCGCTTAGTTACCTCGTGAATGACCAGCTCTACGCTGCTCCCGCCTTGTTACTCAGCTCTCCGTGATAGTTCAGCGCTTCGATGCCCAGGAATCCAGCCGCGCGTCCAAGTTCCTCTTCGATTCGTAGCAACTGGTTGTACTTGGCAATGCGATCGGTGCGCGACGCAGAGCCGGTCTTGATCTGCCCGACACCCGTGCCAACCGCCAGATCCGCGATGAACGTGTCTTCTGTCTCGCCCGAGCGATGGCTGATGATCGCCGTATAGCCGTTGCGGCGAGCCAGTTCTATCGCCTCCAGCGTCTCGGTCACAGTCCCAATTTGGTTCACTTTGATCAGAATGCTGTTAGCGCAACCTTCATCGACGCCGCGCTGCAGCCGCTCCGTATTTGTGACGAAAAGATCGTCGCCGACGAGCTGAACCGTATCGCCGATTTCGTCGGTTAGCGCCTTCCAACCTTCCCAGTCATCCTCCGCGAGCGCATCCTCGATCGAGACGATTGGATATTTCTTCACCCAATCGGACCAAAAACGAACCATCTGCCCCGAATCCTTACTGCTCTTATCAGACTTCTTAAAGACGTACCGGCCGTCGCTGTAGAGCTCACTGACTGCCGGATCAAGAGCGATTGCAATCTGCTCACCCGCGGTATAGCCGGCTTTTTCGATTGCTTCCAGAATTACCTCGATTGCTTCC
>DATLKS010000670.1:0-1636 GCA_035538255.1 Terriglobales bacterium | reverse complement strand
CGGCCTCGTGCCTGAACTGGTATCCCTGCTGTCTTCAGGTAAACACTTGCAGTCTCACGACGTATACCAGTTTCTTGCTCGATGCGTCGTAATGACCACCCTAGCCGTCCGAGTGCTATGACTTGCTGTTTGGCCTGCTCGCTCAAGACATTGCTCATGCCGCCGAAGGCTACACTGCCCTTCGTCGGAATCAATGTCCGGAGTAGGTTCAGTTAATGGCTGGTTTTGAGGTGGCCATCAATGGCCGGTTTTGGGTGGCCACTGAGGCTTTCAGCAAATTGCGCTTGTAGATACAGAAACTGGGGAATGTGGCGAGCGGCAACTGGTACACAGCCACGGGGAAGCGGAGAAATACTACCGCGATCTGAAAGAGAAAGGAGTGAGTGTTCGCGTGGGGATGGAGGCTACCGGACACGCACGCTGGTTCGAGCGCTTGCTGGCGGAGCTGCAGTACGAGCTGTGGATCGGGGATCCGGCGGCGATCAAGGCCAGCCGAGTACGAAGGCAGAAGACGGATCGTCGCGATGCCGAACACATCTTGAAGTTGCTCATGGAAAATCGCTTTCCCAGGGTGTGGGTGCCGAGTCCGGAGAATCGCGATCTACGGCAATTGCTCTGGCATCGGCATCGCCTGGTGCAAATGCGGACGCGGATCATGAATCAGTTGCAGGCGGTGGCGATGAATGAAGGAGTACGACGCAAGAAGGGACTGTGGAGCAAGTCGGGGCGAGCGCAGTTAGAGTCGTTCCCCCTGGCTCCCTGGGCTACACGGCGCCGGCAAGATTTATTGGAGCTGCTGGACCGATTGCAGCCGGGGATCGAGAAGTTAAGTGCAGCGATCGAGCAGGAAGCGGAGAAGCGACCCGAGGTGGTACGGTTGATGACGCATCCTGGGGTCGGTCCTCTGACGGCGGTGGCCTTCGTGCTGATCATCGGATCTCCCGAGCGTTTTCGTTGCGGCAAAAAGATCGCCAGCTATCTGGGGCTGATTCCCTGCGAAGATTCCAGCGCAGGTCATCAGCGCCTAGGACATATCAGCAAGCAAGGCAACTGTCTGCTGCGTTTCTTGCTGGTGGAGGCCGCGCAAGCTGCCGTACGCTGGGATGCGGATTGGCGACGTCAGTTCGTACATCTGGCGATCCGTCGTGAACGTCGGATTGCCAAGGTAGCGATGGCGCGCAAGCTCGCGGTTCAACTCTACTGGATGTGGCGCAAAGGACAGGATTATCAGCAACTGAAAAAGTTCGGTTCGCACGCGGGACAGCTCGAAACCGGCCATGGTGTGAAGTAGATCACCGCCAGTTTGATTGGGCATCCCGCTCCCCTTCGAGGGGGAGTTCGAAGTAGTAATCATGGTCGACGTTGCGACCGGAGAGATGGTTGGGTCGGACTGAAATTCCGACCGAAAGATTACAGGCGAGCCCTTGGTGATTTGGATGTTGGCACTTTTTTCAAGTAGAGCGAAATGGCGCGCTCCTAAGAGTGCACGCAGCAGTGCGCTCAAAAAAAAGCTTGACAAAGCCGACATTGTTAGAGATGGACCGGTTATTTTTACCAAACCGGAAGTTAAGACTCCGGTCCAGGTTAGAAAATGGCCTGGCAGAGTGCAAGCATTCGGCATAAATCAGGCTTAAAC
>DATLKS010000669.1:0-1500 GCA_035538255.1 Terriglobales bacterium | reverse complement strand
CACGCGCTCAAGGGGGTTGATTTTGACGTCCAGGTTGGTGAGGTGTGCGGTTTGGTCGGTGACAATGGCGCCGGCAAATCGACGCTGATCAAGATTCTATCTGGTGTCCAGCGCCCGAACCGAGGCGAAATCAGAATCGATGGCCGCCTCGTTCAGATCACCTCACCGAAGTCAGCAATGAAACTTGGTATTGAGACGATCTATCAGGACAACTCCATGGTCCCTAGCATGTCGATCGCGCGTAACCTATTTATTGGGCGCGAGCCGCTCCGGTTCGCCATTGGTAGTTTTGGCCTGCTGGACTACCAACGCATGCGAGAAAGCGCAATGCGTGCCATCGCCGATGTCGATCTGCAGGTGCGCTCGCCCGACGCTCTGTTGGGAGAGCTCTCTGGCGGACAGCGGCAGGGCGTCGCCATCGCGCGCGCGATGCATTTCAAGTCCAAGCTTCTGATCCTGGATGAGCCCACGAACCATCTCTCCGTGAAAGAGACATCGAAGGTATTGGGCTTCGTGCGCAGTTTGCCTGCGCAGGGTGTGACCGGAATATTGATCAGCCACAACCTGCATCACGTGTTTCAGTCGTGCCAACGCATCGTTGTCATGGCCCGCGGCCAGATGGTGTTAGATAAACCTGTGGCCGAGACCAACGTGGACGAGGTCTCCGACGCTTTGTGAAACTCGAGAATAAAACCGTTCTGCTCACTGGTGCGCTCGGTTCATTGGGACGGGCTCAGGCCATGCACCTTGCGCGTGCGGGAGCGCACCTTCTACTTCTGGATAGGCCGGGGCATGAACGGGGGGAAAGCTTCGCCGCCGAAGTTGTCCGGACCACCGGAGGTGCAGCCTCATTCATCGGGCAAGATCTAGCGGATCTCGAAGGCTCCAAGGCTCGAGTCGAGCAGCTTGCCACAGAACACAACGGTATCGATGTGCTCATCAATAACGCCGCGCTGATCATCAACCGCCCGTTTATGGATTTTTCGCTTGCGGAATACGAGGATCAACTTCGAGTCAACGCAGCGGCTGCGTTTGCGTTGGCGCAGGCAGTGGCTCCAGGAATGATCGCCAAGCACTACGGCAAAATCGTGAACTTTTGTTCGCTCACACTGAATGGCGGGTGGGAGGGCTACGTGCCCTACGTGGCTTCGAAAGGCGCGCTCTACGGGCTGACCAAAACACTCGCCCGCGAACTCGGCAAACATGGCATCCGGGTCAATGCCGTCAGCCCCGGAGCAGTACGATCGGAGGCTGAAGACCGCGTTTTCGGCGATCGGTTGCAAGAATACAATGACTGGGTGCTCGAGCGGCAGTCGCTGAAGGAACGAATTCATCCGGAACACATCGCTGATGTAGTTTTGTTCCTGTGTGCCAAAGAATCCGACATGATTGCCGGTCAGAATATCTTAATCGACGGAGGCTGGTAGTAAATGCGCGCAGCGATCCGGCTCACCGAGGGTTTGTTGATCGCCGATATTATCCCGTCACTCGGAGGCGGAG
>DATLKS010000668.1:0-2502 GCA_035538255.1 Terriglobales bacterium | reverse complement strand
CGGTTTCCGCCCAAGCCAGGCCGGGCCTCTGTCCCGGAGTCCTGACGTAAGCCGCAAAAAGGAGTCTCATGCGTTCCGAACTCGTGCACCGTGCGAACGACAAAGTGCGAAACCGCTTTGAGCTCTGCTCCCTCACATCTTCTTCTGCACGCAGAATGAATCAAAGTTCTGTATCCATGCACACCACCATCAACCGGGCCCTCATGGCCATCAGCACACAATCGGCGGTCTTTGTTATAGCACCGCCGCCTGTGGTCGAGACAAAAGCCGTAGACGAAGCCGGCGCTCTGGCGTCGGTGTTTGATCCGGCTATCTGAAGAAAGAAGACATTTTTGATTTCTAAATTTTCCGAGCTCCCCATTTTGCAGTACTTGCAGGAGCGACTTTCCACCAACAACTTTCACACTCCAACCCCGGTACAAAGCAGGGCAATCCCCGCCGCCCTCACGGGAAAAGATCTTCTGGCAACCGCGCAGACGGGAACCGGCAAGACGCTGGGCTTCCTGATTCCCATAGCCGAACTGCTGCTGAAGACGCGCGCCGCGGGCATTCACGCGCTGGTGCTTGTACCCACGCGGGAATTGGCGATCCAGGTTCAACAGCAGTACGAGCAACTGCGCGGCAAAAAACTTCGCGCTGCGGCCCTCGCGATCGGCGGAGCCTCCGAGCGCCAGCAGATTGCGGCCCTGCGTACAGCGCACCTGCTAATCGCCACTCCGGGCAGACTCGAGGATTTCCTGCGCCGCAAGCTGGTAAAGCTTGACGGTACGCAGATATTGGTTCTCGACGAAGCTGATCGCATGCTCGATATGGGCTTCTTGCCCGCGATTCGCCGCATTACAGAATCCTTGCCCCGACAGCGCCAGACGCTCTGCTTCTCCGCCACGCTCGATCCGGCGGTAGCTCACATCATCGGCGATTTTGTGAAGGATCCCCTGCGCATTGCACTCGGTTCCACGTCAAAGCCTGCCGACAGCGTGAAGTTACAGGCCTTCGAGGTAGCCTCGAACCAGCGGCTTTCTCTGCTCTCGCGCCTTTTGAAGGAAGAAGACGGGCGGTCCCTAGTGTTCGTCCGTACCAAGCGAGGCGCCGACCGCCTGACGCGCCAATTGCGTAAAGAGGGCTTCAGCGCAGGCACGCTTCATGGCGATCGTTCGCAGTCGCAACGCAATGCAGCCCTGGCCGACTTTCAGAACGGAACCATGCCCATCCTTGTCGCCACCGATGTAGCGTCGCGCGGCATTCACGTCGACAATGTCGCACACGTCATCAACTATGAACTGCCGCAACTCGCTGAAGATCTGATTCACCGCGTGGGGCGTACTGGCCGCATTGGCGCCCAGGGATTGGCATCTGTGTTTGTGAGCCACCAGGACCGGGCCGAGTTTCGCAACGTAGAGCGGACCTTGGGAATTAAAATAGAAAGGATGCCGGTCAATGACGATTTGCCTGCTGAAGAACGGTCGGGTCCGGTGACTGTGCACGGAGTGCCTGTCCAAATGAGTGCGCGATCCAAAATGGTCAGGCTGCCGGGAGAGATCTTCCAGCGCTACGCAATCGTCTAAAATCGCTCAACGGGGGACATCATGGCAGTAAGCCAGACATTCAAGAAGCGTCAACGAGAGCGCGCTCGCCAGGAACGCCAGGCGGAGAAGGCGAAGAAAAAAGCCGAACGCAGGCAGGAACCAAAGCCAGACTCAGCGTCCCAGTCTGGGACGCCGAATCCGGCCGATCTCTTCGACGAGAACGGCGAACCCAGAGAGCTTGATTTTCACGATTTCTGATCTCATCCCGGAACAGGAAGGTCTGCCTACGTGCGAGGACTTTTAACGCGCTTCAAGCAGGAAAGCGGACTCAGAGCAATTACTAGCGAGCAGGGGATTGGGGTCTTGGTTTACAAAGATTCGTGGATCCCGCCGGCAAGCCTCTCAGCAAAGGCCAAACTGTAGAATTTCGCATTTATTACAGACCTTTTGGACGGGTTTGGCGCAACTTGTCTATGCTCGATACCAGACAAATCGATACTTTTCTGGCAGCGCTAAGGCCGTATGGGCGATTCGTCTCCCTCAATGGGTCCGATTGCAGACAGACGCCCTGCTGCATGGCGACGTAACATTCGGGTTTACGGCAACCTGAAGTGTCGTCGAGGGAAGGCCGATGCATCATATCGTCGCACTCACCGTCGGACGAGATCCGCTGCTGCTGGAAACTCGCAGCCAAGTGCTGCGAAGCGCGGGATACACCGTAGTCTCTGAGCTTTCAATCGAACAAGCATTTAAGGATTTTCTTACTGGCGCCTTCGACATCGTTATTCTGTGCCACTCGATTTCAGTGCGCAATCGAGAAGCCCTCGCCAATGCGATCCGAAGCCACAGTCCCAACACGCCGGTGGTTGTGGTTGCCGCACGACTTAGTGCGATTGATCGGTTTGCCGATGCAACCATACCTAATGACCCAGCCATTCTTTTGCAAGAAATTCCGAAAATATTGCACAAGGATGCT
>DATLKS010000667.1:0-14372 GCA_035538255.1 Terriglobales bacterium | reverse complement strand
TGTCTCCGGGCTCACAAATTCCGCCAAGGCTCTCTACATTCCTATGTTCGCGGCGGCCTCGGGAGCGCCGCTGATCGTCATTGTCGAGAACAATCGTGCCGCCGAGGAGATGCTGCCAACGTTGCAGTCAATGGCGGATCTAACTGGCGACACCAACCCCAAAGCTATCGTCAAACTGCCGGCGCATGATGTGCTGCCGTTCGAGAATCTTTCTCCCCATCCTGAGATTCAGGAAGAACGCGCGACCGTGCTCTGGAAGATCGCCACCGGTGCCGCATCGATCGTGCTCGTGCCGCTCGAAGCCGCATCCATGCGTCTGAATTCAGCCGAGTACTACGCGGATCTTGCCCGCATTGTTCGCCGTGGCGAGAGCATTGAAATCGATCCGCTGCTCGAACACCTGTGCACCGTTGGATATAGTTCCGCCGACGCAGTCGATATGCCCGGCGAGTTCGCATTACGGGGCGGCATTCTCGATGTGTATCCCCCTGAGGCGGACCGCCCACTGCGGATCGAGTTCTTCGGCGACGAAGTCGAAACCATTCGCAAGTTCGATCCTGCCACGCAGCGCTCGGCTGCTCCGGTAGATGAAGTTGTCCTGCTGCCCCTTACTGAGACTCCAGTGAACGAGCGCGTGCTTGGCGTGATCCACTCACGGTTGACGGGAAAGCGGCTGAGCGGAAGCGAGATCGAGATCGAACACGCCATGCTCGCAACCGGAGCTGCGGTCTTCCCAGGATGGGAATTCTATGCGCCCGTCGCCGGAGCTGGCCAGCACTTGTTCGATCTATTGCCCAGGAGTCTCGCGCTGTTGGATGAGCCATCGGCAGTGTTTGCAAAGCAGGAAGAGTGGTGGAACAAGGTCAATGAACGGCATGATCGAAGCGGGATTGGGTCGCTCGTTAGGCCGGAAGAAATCTACTTCTCGCCGGAAGAGTGGAACCGCCGACTGGAGAGTGCGCCTGGAATCGATATCGAGCGGCTCGGCATTGCCGACGAAGCCGTGAGTGCTGACTCTGGCGAGCAGTTCACATTCCAGTCGCGCCCAACCACGCGTTTCCACGGCTCGATTCCAGCCATGGTGGATGAGGTGAAGAAGCTCACGGCGGACGGAAAGCGCGTTATCTTCGCAGTTCCCAATATGGGCGAAGTAGAGCGCATGGCCGACATCTTCACAGAGTACACGGTGCCTTTTCGTCTCGGCAGCCGCGTGCCTTCACCAGGCAGCGAAAGTTACCTCGACGAGACCTCTTATTTTGCCGGCGAGATGAGCACGGCCACAATTGTAAAAGCCCTGCTTCCCGAAGGTGTGGAACTCAGTGATGCCAACCTGCTTCTCTTCGGCGCTCGCGATCTCTTTGACGATTCCGAGGTGGTGGCTCAGCAGCCTTTGCGGCAGAAGTCCAAAGTCTCGGCATTTCTTTCCGACTTTCGCGATCTGGTCGTTGGTGACTATGTGGTGCACGTCGAGCACGGCATAGCGCAGTATCAGGGTCTCAAAGAATTGATGCAAGGTGAGACCACGGGCGAGTTCATGCTGCTTGAGTTCGCTGAAGCTGCCAAGCTCTACGTTCCACTCACGCGCCTTGATCTGATTCAGAAGTATCGCTCCACTGAAGGAGCGCGCCCACCGCTGAGCCGGCTGGGCGGGACGCAGTGGGCGAAGACCAAAGCCCGCGTGAAGAAAGCCATGCGCGACATGGCCGACGAGCTGCTCAAGCTGTACGCTCAGCGCAAGGTGGCGCAGGGTCACAGCTATCCTCCCGACACGCAGTGGCAGCGTGAATTTGAAGACGCCTTTGATTACAACGAGACCGACGATCAGATCTCGGCCATTGCCGACATCAAGCAAGACATGGAAGCGACCATGCCCATGGACCGGCTCTTATGCGGCGATGTTGGGTATGGGAAGACCGAAGTTGCCATGCGCGCGGCCTTCAAAACCGTGCAGGACAACCGCCAGGTCGCCATCCTCGCGCCAACTACGGTGTTGGCCTTCCAGCATTACGAAACGTTCAAGCGCCGCTTCGCAGCCTTTCCCATCACGATCGAGATGATCAGCCGCTTCCGCACAACGAAGCAACAGAAGGAGATCGTAGAAAAAGTCGAGCAGGGGAAGATCGACATCCTGATCGGCACCCACCGCCTACTTTCGCAGGACATCAAATTTCCTGATCTGGGCCTTCTGGTGGTGGATGAGGAACAGCGCTTTGGCGTGCGGCACAAAGAGCGCCTGAAACAGCTCAAGAAGGAAGTCGATGTGCTCACCATGTCGGCCACGCCCATCCCGCGCACGCTGCATATGTCGCTGGTTGGCCTGCGCGATATGAGCGTCATCGAAACTCCCCCGAAGGACCGGATGGCCATCCAGACTGTGGTTGCACCGTTTGACGAGAAGCTGATCCGATCGGCAATCGAGCACGAGCTCGAACGCGGCGGACAAGTGTACTTCGTCCACAACCGAGTGGAGAGCATCTACGAAATCGCTTCGAAGATTCAGGAGTTGGTACCGAGAGCGCGGGTGATTGTCGGACACGGGCAAATGTCGGAAGGCGAACTCGAAAAGGTGATGCTAACTTTCATGCGGCACGAAGCCGATGTGCTGGTCGCGACCACCATCATCGAGAATGGCCTCGATATCCCATTGTGCAACACGATCCTCATCAACCGCGCCGACCGCCATGGCCTCTCAGAGCTCTATCAGCTTCGCGGACGCGTTGGCCGTTCAAACCGCCGGGCCTATGCGTATCTGCTGATTCCTCCGGAACAGGAGCTCACGCCGATCGCGCGCCGCAGGTTGGCAGCACTGAAAGAATTTTCCGATCTGGGAGCAGGCTTCAAAATCGCGGCGCTTGACCTGGAATTGCGGGGCGCCGGCAATTTGTTGGGCGGCGAGCAAAGCGGACAAATCGAAGCTGTCGGCTTCGAAATGTACACCACATTGCTTGAGCGCACGGTCCGCGAGCTGAAAGGCGAGGAGCTGCCCGATCGCGTAAGCACACAGCTCAATCTCGCGCTGAATCTGCGACTGCCGAACGAATATATCCAGGAAGAAAATCAACGCCTGCGCATGTACAAGCGTATTGCCGGAGTCGAAAACGAGGATCAGCTCTCCGATGTTCGCTCGGAACTCGAAGACCGGTATGGTCCTCTGCCGCAGCCGGTGCGCAATCTGCTCGATGCGGCGGCGCTGAAGCTGCTCAGCGCGCGCGTTGGAGTGCTCGGCATCGATCGCAAACGCGACGCTGTGCAGATTCGCTTCTCCGAGCAGGCCAATGTGGATCCTGCGCGGCTGGCCCAGTTTGTCGCTTCCACGAAAGGTGCACAGTTCTCCCCCGGCGGGCTCTTGAAGTTCAATCTCAAATCAACCGACGCCGAGCTTGCACTCTTTCAGATCACGTCACTACTGCACGAACTCTCAGGCGAAACCGTGAAAGTGGCATGAAAGCTGACGATCCGACGGTCCTGAGCGGGTTGATGAGCCGAGCGAAGTTCTGCATGTTTAACATCTCTCTATGAGAAAGCACCAAAGCTCGATTTCGCTTTATAAGCGCGCAGAGAAGCTCTTCCCCGGAGGTGTGAATTCTCCGGTCCGCGCATTTCGAGCTGTCGGAGGTGAGCCGCCGATCATCGCTCGCGGCAATGGCAGCCGGCTGTGGGATGTCGATGGCAACGAATACATCGACTACGTCAGTTCGTGGGGACCGATGATTCTCGGCCATACGGATCCCGACGTCGTGGAAGCGATAAACCGGGCCGCCCAAAATGGCACCAGCTTCGGCGCATCCACGGCGGCTGAAACTGAGCTGGCAGAACTGGTCACTGCAGCGTTTCCGTCGATCGAGATGATGCGCTTCGTCAGCTCCGGGACCGAAGCGGCTATGTCCGCAATTCGTCTGGCGCGTGCATTCACGAACCGCAAGTACATCGTGAAATTCGAAGGCTGCTATCACGGTCATGCCGACTCGCTTTTGGTGAAGGCTGGTTCAGGCGTGGCAACGCTCGGAATTCCTGGTTCTGCAGGCGTGCTCGAAGAGCAGGCGCGGTTTACGCTCGCATTACCATTCAACTCGCCAGATGCGGTGGAGGCAGCGTTCTCGCGCTACTCCGGTCAAATCGCCGCAATAATTGTCGAACCCGTGGTCGGCAATATGGGATGTGTGCCGCCACGCGAAGGATATTTGCAGAAACTTCGCGAGCTCACCCGGACGAACGGTTCGCTCTTGGTCTTCGATGAAGTGATAACCGGATTTCGCATGGCTTTCGGCGGAGCACAAGAGCTATACGGAGTCACGCCTGATCTGACCATTTTGGGAAAGATCCTGGGCGGAGGACTTCCAGTCGGCGCCTACGGAGGACGTGCCGACATCATGCGCATGGTTGCGCCGCTTGGCCCTGTCTATCAGGCAGGGACACTTAGCGGCAATCCGCTGGCAATGGCGGCGGGCATCGCCACTCTGAGCCGGCTTAAACGTGACAGCAACGTAATCTACGTGACGCTGGAGAAAAATTCGTCAGCTTTGGTGAGAGGAGTCAGTGAGGCGGCTCGCCAGCATGGTGTTCAGGTTGTCAGTACGCGCGTTGGATCGATGTTCACCTGGTTTTTCCAAGCCGGAGAAATTCGCAACTACGAAGATGCGTCACGATCGAACACAGCGGAGTTCGCGCAGTTCCATCGCGGCATGCTCGAGCGCGGAGTCTATCTGCCTCCCTCGCAGTTCGAGGCAGTATTTCTCAGCACAGCACACACTACCAAGGACATAGATAAAACGGTCGAAGCCGCCCGCAGCACGTTCGCCGCTCTTCACAATAAGACCGAATCTGCGGCCAGCCGGGAAACATCAGAGGCGCGATAAATCTGTCGATACCTTGATTTTGTGTACCCAGGATTTCTCTCTTTTTCATCTCGAACCTGTGAGTTAGTCCAAATCTCAGGGCGCATGTGGCTCGTTTCACCCCTAACGCTCGATAAAATTGGCATATGAACTCCATGGGCAAGCTGCTGATCGCCGTTGGCGGGCTGCTGATCCTCATCGGGGGCATTGTCGTCCTTGCGGGGCGCGCGAACATCCCACTCGGCCGCTTGCCCGGCGACATCAGCTACCACGGCAAGAACACATCCGTATTCTTTCCCATTACGACATGCATCATTCTGAGCATAGTTCTGAGCTTCATTTTGTGGATAGTCAATCGATTTATGCGGTGAACTTCTTCACCGCGGAAGCACGGAGACACGCAGGAATTTAGTAGTTGAGTAATGGGAGTGATTGAAGGGCGGCGTCTTCGCCAATTACTCAATTTCTAAATGACACAATTACCAAATTCCTCCGTGTCCCCGGGGGTGAATTAGACTCTTCCTTCCGTGTCTTCCCTCGAACAACTCGGATTCACCTTCCAGCCGCAGCGGCGCATCTTTACGGTTCGCGATCTGGTCGCCACAGTGCGCACGGCGCTGGAGCGCGAATACACCGACATCTGGATCGGTGGCGAGATCTCGAACTATCGGCCGGCAGACTCCGGCCACCTGTATTTGACTTTGAAGGACGGCGAGGCCCAGCTTCGCGTGGTGATGTTTCGCACTCAAGCGCGCCTGCTGCGCTTTCGTCTTGACAATGGCATGGAAGTCGTCGCGCGCGGACGCGTCACGATCTATGAAAGCCGAGGCGAACTGCAGCTCATCGCCGAGTACCTGGAGCCGAAGGGCGCGGGCGCGCTCCACATCGCTTTCGAGCAGCTCAAGGCGAAGCTCGCGGCCGAAGGTCTTTTCGACCAATCGCGCAAAAAAGCCATTCCAGTGTTGCCGCGGTCGATTGGAGTTGTGACTTCCCCCCGAGGAGCGGCGATTCATGACATGCTGAACGTGCTCCGCCGGAGACATGCAACAGCGCGGCTGCTGATCTATCCAGCGCAGGTGCAAGGAGAAGCGGCTGCGAGCGAAGTGGCTGCCGGCATTCGGTATTTCAACAAGTCGCGTAAGGTGGACGTAATCGTAATTGCGCGGGGTGGCGGCTCGCTTGAGGATCTGGCTGCATTTAACAACGAAGGCCTGGCACGCATTATCGCAGCGTCGGAGCTTCCTGTGATTTCCGCCATCGGGCACGAGACCGACTTCACCATCGCTGATTTCGTGAGCGATCTCCGCGCGCCTACGCCGTCGGCTGCGGCAGAGATAGTTATCTCGGCGCGGCAGCAGCTCGAACAGCAGATCAGTTCACTGTTTCGGCGCCTGGAGCATGGAATGCGCTATCGGTTAATGCTCAATCGCCAGCGCTTTCAGGAGCTCGGCGAAGACCGCGCCGTGATGCGTATTACCGACGCGGTTCGTCGCCGTCAGCAGCGGCTCGACGATCTCTCCGGCCGCTTGCTCGTTTTCGAGCGCGAGCTGCTACAGCGGTATCGACGCAGGCTCGACTTGGCAGCAATTCGCCTCCGCCATCACGATATGCGGCGAGTCTTTCGAGGCATGCAGAAGGACCTGCAGGCACTCTCGTCGCAGCTTCCACGTGCAATGCGAACCGCGCTCTTCAGTCGGCGGGCGCGCTGGGAGCAGATCTCGGCTCGGCTCGAGGGACTCTCGCCCCTGAAGATCCTCGAGCGAGGATATTCTGTCGTTTTTGATCCTGCGGGCAAGCTCGTGACCGATTCGGGACAGGTATCTGTAGGAGATGAATTGAGCGTGCGGCTGGCTAGAGGAACGTTGGACACGCGAGTGGTGAAGAAGCAATAGGCAATGCCGATTACACGATAAAAGATCGGTCCCATACAATAACTGTATGAACAAAATGATCGTCTCCAACCTCGTGCACCGGCCGATACGCTCGCTGATCAGCATTTTTGCGGTTGCGGTCGAGGTAACGCTCATGCTGGTGATCGTTGGGCTTATGTTTGGAATGCTCAACGACAATAAAGAGCGGCAGGCGGGAATCGGAGCCGATGCGTTCGTGCGTCCGCCGGGGTCGTCGAACTTGTTAAGCGCCAGCGGAGCACCGGCATCGGTCAAGGTAGCCGATGTTCTTCGCAAACTGCCGCACGTAGCCGCAGTTGCGCCGGTATTGCTCCAAGCCACCACTGCCGGAACTATCGAGACAATCTACGGAATCGATCTTGCAACCTGGAACCAACTGGGCTCTCCGTTTCGCTATTTATCGGGAGGTCCGTTTCAAGGTCCAAACGACATAATTGTCGATGATTACTTTGCGAGATCGGCTCATGTGAAGCTCGGTGATACTACCACCCTTCTTGCACATCTCTTTCGCATTTCGGGAATCGTCGAGCACGGTAAAGGCGGCCGCAAATTTCTTCCGCTCGAAACATTACAAAATCTCACCGGGGCGCAAGGCAAGGCATCGATTTTTTATGTGAAACTCGACGATCCGAAGAACTACGATGCATTCAAAGAAGAGGTGATGAAAGTTCCCGGCATGAGCCAATATGTCGTGACCTCGACGCAGGAGTGGTTGAGCCTGGTGACACCGGAGCGTCTGCCCGGATTTTCAATCACCATAAAAGTTGTTATCGGCATCGCTGTCTGCATCGGCTTCATCGTGATATTTCAATCTATGTACACGGCCGTGATGGAGCGCACCCGCGAAATCGGCATTCTGAAATCACTAGGAGCATCGAAGGCGTATATCGTCAACGTGATCCTGCGCGAGACAGTCATACTCGCAATTGCCGGCATTGCTTTGGGCATTTTCATCAGCTACGCGACACAATCGGCATTGCTGGCGAAGTTTCCGACCATCCGCGTGCAGGTCGGCGCGGAAAGCTGGGTGTGGAAGTCGTCCGTGATCGCGATTGTAGGGGCCATGATCGGCGCGCTGTATCCAGCGTTCAAGGCTGCGCAGAAGGATCCAATCGACGCGCTGGCCTATGAGTAGCCGCCAGCTACCAACCAGCTTTCCGCTCTTCTGCTAAAATCCCTCCGCTCTCAATTCTCAGCGTTGTCTTTTGTGGAGGCTCCGATGCCGAATTTTGCTAAGACCATTTTGGGACTCGCGCTTCTCACCGGAATCCTCTTAGTTACTGGATGCGGCTATCACAGCGACAAAGAGAAGTACTACCTGATCTCCGCCAACATCCAATTACCCTATTGGCAGGCGGCGGCATCCGGAATCCGTCGCGCCACGCACGAGATGCAGGTACAGAGCCAGTTCGCTGGACCAGACAGCTACGACGCGCAAGCCGAAGTGCAGGCATTTCGTCAAGCTGTCGCGGCAAAGCCTGCGGGAATTCTTGTGTCTCCCGCAGATCCGAAGTTGATGGCTCCCGAAATAGATAAAGCGATTGAGGCAGGCATTCCGGTTGTGACTGTCGATTCCGACGCGCCCGACAGCAGGCGTCTGTTCTACGTCGGCACGAACAACTACGAGGCCGGGCAGCTAGGCGCGCAAGTCGCAATTAAGAAGAGCAACGGTAAAGGCAACTTCATGGTGTTCACTATGCCAGGACAAGCGAATCTCGACGCGCGTCTCGATGGGTACCGAAAGGCGTTCGCAGCGCATCCGGCCATGAAGATCGTCCAGGTAGTGGACATTCACGGACAACCGACAGCGGCCTTTGACGCCGCCAGTGCCTCGCTCGCCAAGAAAGGCGCGGACAGAATCGACGGGTATCTCTGCCTGGAAGCCTCAGCCGGTAAAGAAGTGGCGCAGGTAATGCGCAATTATAAGATCACCGATCGTCTGATCATAGCGATGGACACTGACCAGGAGACCCTTGACGCGATTCGCGACGGCACAATTGCTGCGACGATCGCGCAGAAACCTTCGAGCATGACTTATGTCGGCACGATGATGCTTGACACTCTGCATCACCATCCACCCAGTTCGCTGACTCAGAATTTCCAAGCCGATCCGTACTCTCCGGTGCCGGCGTTTGTCGATACCGGCGCGGCTCTCATCGACAAGAGCAATCTTGATGATTTCATCAAAGCGCGCGACGCCGCAGCAGGCAAGTAGTATCAGTGTAGAGTCGCGGCGGAGAGAACTATTTTGGGAAGTAGTTAACAGGCATCGCTCGGTAACATATTGCAGCGGCTGAACTCTACGGCTATGCCAGTTGCTGCGCCACGGGGGAAGCGATCCACGCGAACAATCGTGCCATCGCACACCATGCGGATGTTTTTACCGAACGCGGTAAGCACGAATTGAAGGGTTATGAGCGAGCCCTCGATTGCGTCGAGTTCTGCGTAGAAGAATGCGCCCGTTGTACTCAAATCGCGCATGATCGCAAGCCGATTCTGACAATTCAATGTCGTACAAGTGACGGAAGCAGGAACCGTAATCTGAACTCTGGAGACTTTCCGTTCCTCGGCCAGTGCAGAACGCATGATGTCAAGCGCACGCTGGCTTGGTTCGGGCACCGCCACCTCCTGCCTCATGCACTTAGCGATGTGCAGGTCGCATGCCAGCGCGTAAGTGGCTGATTTCATTAGAGCAGGCACTTAGGAGTTATTACCTTTCTGGGAACTTTTTGCTTGGCCCTAGTACCGAACTAGGTGAAAACTTCCAGCTTAGGGACTGGCAGGAACATAGGTTTCATATCGGGAGCAGCTGAGGTGCAGCTCGCTCCACCAACTCTCAAATGCGCGCAACGCCCGTTCACACTGAAGGCGATGACGCTCGCGTTTATCGCGAACGCGGCGTCGCGTTTCCTCGTCGAGAGCAGGCATGAGGTCAAAGGTAATGTTGGCGGGCTGGAAGTTCTTCGCTTCTGCGTTGCAGATGTAATGAATGAGCGAGCCCAATGCTGTTTCGCGAGGCGGAGGAATCGGCAGCTCTCCAGAGATCAGTGCTGCCGCGTGAATACCTGCCAGCAGTCCGGCGGCAATCGATTCTGTGTAACCTTCCACGCCGCAAATCTGTCCGGCAAAAAAGACATTTTCGTGCCGCTTCATCTGCAGTGTTTCGCGCAGCAGCGTGGGAGCATTGAGATATGTATTGCGGTGTATCTGACCGTAACGCAGGAAGCGGGCATTCTCGAGTCCCGGAATGAGACGGAGCGCGCGGGCCTGCTCACCAAACTTGAGATGATTCTGAAATCCGACCAGGTTATAGGAGTCAGCGCGCAGATTCTCACTGCGAAGCTGCACGACAGCGTATGGGATTCGTCCGGTTTTAGGATCTTTAAGCCCTACCGGCTTCATTGGACCGAAGCGCAGAGTATCGCGACCCCGGCGCGCGATCTCCTCGATCGGTAGACATCCTTCAAAGTAGTTTAGCTTTTCCCAAGCGTGATCTTCTACCGACTGCGCCTCTATGAGTGCGTCATAAAAGCAGTCGTACTCTTCCTTAGTGAACGGGCAATTGATGTAGTCGGCAGTTCCTTTGCCGTAGCGCGCTGCCAGATAGACCTTCGAGTGATCGATGGAGTCGGTCTCAACGACTGGGCTGATGGAGTCGTAAAAGTACAGGTGGGAGTTGCCAGTAAGCCGGGCAATGTCCTTGGACAGAGCGTCGGAAGTAAGCGGGCCTGAGGCGACGATTGTAATCTCGTCGTTCTCGGCAATGTTAGTGACTTCCTCGCGGCGCACCTCAATGAGAGGTTCCCCGGAAATCGCCTCCATTACGCGTTTCGAAAACTGCCCGCGATCTACGGCCAACGCATGCCCTGCGGGGACGGCGGTTGCATCCGCGCATTGCAGCAGCAACGAGCTTGCGCGGCGCATCTCCTGTTTCAGCAGCCAGGGAGCGGTGTTCTCGCTCTCGCTCTTCAGCGAGTTTGAACAAACGAGTTCTGCGAAATCCGCAGTCTGGTGCGCAGGCGTGTTCCGCACAGGCCGCATCTCGTAAAGCTTTACCCGCAGCCCGCGCCGTGCACACTGCCACGCAGCCTCGCATCCCGCGAGACCAGCGCCGATGACGGTGACTGGTGGTTGCATGGTGCTGAGTAGATTGTAATGAAGGGGCGTTCGGCTGTCGGCATTCGGCGTTCGGCCAGGCAGCATCGTCGCGTACGAAGAAGAGAGTTCGTCAGCTTGGAATTAACTCTACGCCTCTGAAAGCGGGTGCTGGCCGAACGCCGAGTGCCAGAAGCCGAAGCCTCCTCAGAACAGCGCCGGCGTAATCTTCATGCTCATGTCCACAGCTTGAGGTGAGTGAGTGAGCGCGCCAACTGAGATGTAGTCAACGCCTGTCTCGGCGTAGCTGCGGACGTTTTCCAGATTCATGCCGCCGGAGGCTTCCAGCGGTACGCGGCGCGTGTGAGCTGCAACACGCTCCACTGCTTTGCGAACTATCGGCGGATCCATGTTGTCGAGCAGGATCGCTTCTGCTCCGTTTGCCAGCGCTTCCTCGAGATCGTCGAGTGTGCGGACTTCAATCTCAATCGGCTGGGTGCCCACTCGGGCCTCGTGAACTTTTTTCAGCACCTGGGCGATGCCGCCGCCCAGCGAGATGTGATTGTTTTTGATGAGGACGCCATCGGAAAGATCGAGACGGTGATTGTGCCCGCCGCCGCAACGGACCGCGTATTTATCAAGAAGCCGCATTCCCGGAACGGTCTTGCGCGTATCGAGAATCCGTGCCTTAGTACCGCCGATCACGTCAACATAGCGGCGAGTGATCGTGGCAATACCGCTCATGCGTTGAAGCAAATTCAGAATCACGCGCTCACAAGAGAGGATCACGCGCGCATTGTGGCGAATCACTGCAACTGCCTGGCGATCGTGCAGACGCACGCCATCGAAAACTTCCGGATGACTTATGACCTCATGATGTCCGATTACCGATTTGTCAAGATTGCTATAAATCTCGAGAATGCGATTCACGGCTCCCAATCCCGAGAGAATGCACGCCTGCTTGGCATGAATGGTCGCGGTGGCGCGCATGCGCGGATCGATGCAGGCCTGAGTGGTGGCGTCACGCGTCGCGCGGTCCTCCTGAAGGGCCCGCTCAAGAATCTCTGAAATGCGGCGGCTGTGCCAGTCCAATGCCTGAACTCGTTGGTAAAGAGTGGGACGACTGCAGTCGCGTCAATTTTACCGTATGCCCATCAGCCAGTAGCTAGAAGCCGGCACCTCATCCTACAATGCTCTTCCCACTCCGAGGCGACATGGCGAGCGCAGCCGTACTCAATTTGGAAGAAGAGTTCAATCCTACGGACAAGCCGGCCGGACCCTGCGCATTGGTTGTCTTCGGCGCCGCAGGTGACCTCACCAAACGTAAGCTCATTCCCGCGCTCTATAACTTGGCAAAAGACAAGCTGCTCCCCGACAACTTTGCCGTGGTCGGAGTTTCGGTGGACGACTTGAGCGGCGAGGCTTTTCGCGAGCAGGTTACACAGTTTTTGGACAAAGAAGACCACCGTCATGAAACGTGGCGCTGGTTCAATGAGCGTCTTTATTACGAGCGCGGTGATTTCGCCGAGGACAGCACCTACGGCTGCCTCTCAAATAAACTCTCTGAAATCGATTCCCACTATGGTACTGAAGGCAATTATCTGTTTTACCTTGCGACAGCGCCAAAGTTTTTCGCACAGATCGTGCAACAGCTTGGGCAGCACACGCTGGCAAGAGAAGAGAACGGCCATTGGCGACGAGTGATTATCGAGAAGCCCTTCGGTCACGATCTCGACTCGGCCAGAACGCTGAACGCGCAGATTCAAAGCGTACTCACGGAGAATCAAATCTACCGCATTGATCATTATCTTGGAAAGGAAACGGTTCAAAACCTTCTCGTCTTCCGCTTCAGCAACAGTATCTTCGAGCCGTTGTGGAACGACCGCTATATCGATCATGTGCAGATCACAAATGCGGAGACGGTCGGCGTCGAGCGCCGCGGCGGGTACTTCGATAATGTGGGGACGATGCGCGACATGGTTCCTAACCACATCATGCAGCTCATCAGCCTGACCGCGATGGAGCCGCCTGCGTCCTTCAAATCGGAAGCCGTGCGCGACGAGCAGGCAAAGGTACTTCACGCGATGAAGGCGTTCAACCCGGATGATGTGCTGCATGACACCGTGCGCGGGCAATACGGTGAAGGACAGATCGAGGGCGAGAGAGTTCCGGGTTATCGCAAGGAGCCCGGAGTCTCTCCCGAGTCGCGCACTGAGACCTTCGTGGCGATGAAGCTGGCAATCGATAACTGGCGTTGGGCCGGTATTCCGTTTTATGTGCGTAGCGGTAAACGTCTTAGCAAAAGACACACCGAAATCACAATTCAATTCAAAAAGACGCCGCTGCAGATTTTTCAGGACACTGCCGGCCACAAGCTGCGCACCAACCAGCTTGTGATCCAAATTCAGCCCGAAGAGGGGATGATGCTGAGCTTCGGCGCAAAGATACCAGGTTCCACCGTGCGTGTAGGCTCAGTGGATATGAGCTGCGAGTACGCCAAGTATTTCAAGACGGAGCCCAAAACGGGATACGAGGTCCTGCTCTACGACTGCATGATTGGGGACCCAACGCTGTTCCAGCGCGCAGACATGGTCGAAGCCGGGTGGACCGTCGTCGATCCTGTTCTGGACGTCTGGCGTGCTGTTCCGCCGCGTAAGTTTCCCAACTACGCTGCCGGAACCTGGGGACCGAAAGAATCTGACGATCTGCTCGAGCGCGACGGCCGCAAATGGAGGAGCATTGCATGATGATTCTCGCCGGAGACATCGGCGCGACGCACAGTCGCGTAGCTGCATTCAAGGCGGAAGGAAACAAGTTTCCGCTGGTTGTCGAAAAGATTTATGAGAGCCAGGAGCACAGTGGTCTCGCGCAGATCGCCGGAGACTTCGTTCGCAGCGAGGGTATCCCGGCGCAAAGCGCCTGCTTCGCAGTCGCTGGACCCGTACGTGCAGGTAAGAGCAAGATCTCCAACCTTCCATGGACGATCGACGCGCGCGAACTCTCAAGGCAGCTGAACATTAAGACAGTGGGATTAATTAACGATCTTGAGGCCTACGCTTATGGCCTGGACTCCCTCGAGTCGAGAGACTTTATCACGCTTCATCCTGGATCAGAGGATGCCGAGGGCAACACAGCAGTGATTTCTGCCGGCACCGGACTTGGAGAAGCGGGGCTGCTGTGGGACGGTTTTCGTCAGCATCCATTTGCCTGTGAAGGCGGACACTGTGACTTTGCTCCACGCGATGAAGTCCAGATTGAGCTTCTCAAATATCTGCTTACGCGTCACAGGACCGTCAGCTACGAGCGGGTGCTCGCCGGCCCCGGTATAAAGAATGTCTATGATTTTCTGCGCGACACAAAGCGCGCCGAAGAACCCGCATGGCTGCGCGAGCAGATGACGGCTGCGAAGGATCCGCCGGCGCTGATCTCGCAAATCGCTCTCGAGAAGAAGGCCGCGATCTGCGAGCAGACGATGTCGATATTCGTGAGCGTTTATGGTGCAGAAGCAGGAAACTGCGCGCTGAAATTCATG
>DATLKS010000666.1:0-1927 GCA_035538255.1 Terriglobales bacterium | reverse complement strand
ACATCCAGTGTTCGGCCCAAATGGTGATCTTATTGAGGTGTTCGGCACGCGTGTCGATATCACGGAACGAAAGCGCGCCGAAGAAGAACGTGAGAGATTGCGGATCTTAGAGGCGGATCTTGCACGCATTAATCGCGTTACCACAATGGGAGAGCTGACCGCCTCGCTGGCGCATGAAATCAATCAGCCAATCGCAGCAACCGTGATGAACGCTGACACGTGTCTGCAATGGCTTGCTGCCAAGAGTCCCAATATAGAAGAGGCTCGAGAAGCGGCGAAAAGAATTGTGAAAGACTCGCACCGAGCGGCTGAGATCATTACCCGCCTTCGCTCGCTGTTCAAAAAGGGTTCGGCGCAGCGCGAGCCGGTCCACATCAATGAAGTGATCGGCGAAATTGTGATGCTGCTGCGGAACGAGGCGGCGCGCTCTCGGGTGTCCATACGCACCGAGCTTGCCAAAGTCGCTCCCGTACTGATTGGCGATCGCGTGCAATTGCAGCAGGTAGTGATGAACCTGATGGTAAACGCCATCGATGCCATGAAGAACATCGATCACACCCGCGAACTTACTGTGCGCTCTCAACTGAACGGAAGCAATGACCTGTTGGTCTCGGTCAGCGATACCGGCGTAGGACTTCCCTCAGAAACGAACCAACTCTTCGACGCATTTTTCACGACCAAACCTCATGGGACTGGAATGGGACTTGTAATCAGCCGCACAATCATTGAATCGCATGGCGGTCGTTTATGGGCGAGCTCGAACTCGGATCGAGGTGCTGTCTTCTCATTCACGCTGCCCATCTCGGTCGAGGAGCACCGCAGCACGGTCGAGGCGCACGCGTGATGGAAGAGTCTGCTGTGGTCTTCATCATCGATGATGACCCTTCCATTCGTAGTTCCATACAAGGAATGCTGAATTCGGTTGGACTTAGATCGGAGTCCTTTGCAACCACGCAGGAGTTCCTCGGGCGTCCTGCGGCAGAGGGTCCAAGCTGCCTCGTTCTGGATGTGCGCCTCCCTGGAGTGAGTGGGCTCGACTTCCAGCAAAAGTTGGCGGAAGCAGGTGTGCAGATTCCTATTATCTTTATTACTGGCCATGGGGATATCCCCATGAGTGTCAGGGCGATGAAATCTGGCGCCGTGGAATTTCTGACGAAACCGTTTCGCAGCCAGGAGCTGCTCGACGCCATCCAGCAGGCGCTCGAACGCGATCGTGGCAGACGGTTACAGCAAACTGAACTTGCCGATCTGCAGAAGCTCTACGATCGCCTGACCGCGCGAGAACGCCAGGTAATGCAGTTAGTCGTGGCAGGCATGCTCAATAAACAGATAGCTTCCGAACTGGGAACGAGCGAGATCACGATAAAAGTGCATCGCGGCAACATGATGCGCAAAATGGAGGCCGATTCACTCGCTGAATTAGTGCGCATGTCGGAGAAGCTTCGCCTGCCCGTAGGTAAGTGATTCACTTGCTCGGTCGGAAAAGACTTAGCGGCTGCGCCGATACGGGAATGGCCTCAGCCGCCAACCTGTGGGGAGATAGCTACTTGCGTTCTCCCGGAGGAAAATGCTGGAACATCTTCTCCACGTCCTTGTCCAGCTTTTTAGTGTTCTTATCGTTATTGTTGGATAGTGTGTCGCTCGCACTGGCGCGCCAAACGAGGTTCTTCGTATTGGCGTCGAGCATGTCGACGACGAGCGTCCCCACTTTGTAAGTGTCAACGGTTGTCGTTGACTCCCCAAATCCGCCGCCGAATCGACGCCAGCCCCAGCCTCCACCAAAGCCGTCATAGAAGGTGTTGAGTGTCTTTTCGGCGTGAGTCTTCCCAAAAGCGTTTACTACTACATCTCCACCGGAAGCAACTTCCGTCATGCCTTTTGCGGCGAGTTGGGCCGCAACGGCATCCTTAATGCGCTGATCCCAAAG
>DATLKS010000665.1:0-2714 GCA_035538255.1 Terriglobales bacterium | reverse complement strand
TTCGCCCAACAGAAGGGCTCAGGATGGCAGAGCATGGGTGATCGCCGAGTTTGCATCGAAGCAACCGAAGCATTTCCGCAGCAACAATAAATTTCATCTCGCTAAATCCTTTATTTCCCGCACCGAGAAACTCTTTTCATTTCTTTCTTGACGAATCGAAGCAAAATCGAGTAGCACGGAAGATGCAGTTGATTGATTGGGTTTTGGCAGATGCGCTGAGACCAAAATGAAACCACGAGAACTCGGCGGAAGCACTTGAGTCCGCCGACCACCGGCAGGAGCGGCGCTGCCACGATCTTCCGGAAGAACTCTCTTCCATCGGCCTGCGCCTCACAGCTTCGGGCGGAGCGCGTCCGTTGGCGGTCCGCAATTTGGACGCGAGGTGCACGTGTGTCAGAACCGCCTGCGGTAGCGGAGATGAGGCACTCACGTTTGTGCTGCGCAATGAAAATCCGCATTTGAGTGGAGTTGTTACGGAAGACTCCGGAGGGCGAACGCGGTTTGGAATTGCGGAGCGGTTTCATCCCGATTTGGGCGATGAGTTTTACTGTGGGCCGGCAGAAACGAGTCTGGAGACTGCTCGGGAAATCTACCGCTCGGAGTATTGGCAGCCTATTCGCGGAGACGAGATTCACGATCAGCGCATCGCCACCAAGCTCCTGGACATGGCTGTGAATATGGGCGTACGCCAGGCAATCGTGCTCTGCCAGCGCGCTGTGAATGCCATGTCGGGAATTCACCTGATCGAAGACGGAGTCGTGGGATCCATAACTCTTGCGGCTCTGAATGGATGCGATGCGGCCGTCCTCGACCTGCATTTGCGCTAGACCTGCGTGGCTTTCTATCGGCATCTCGCAGCTGTGCGTCCGGAAACGCAGGGTTCTGCACGGCTGGCTGGCGCGTGCGCGGGCTTGACTGGTCCAGAAGCAATACCAAAACCAAAATCTCACGCGGATTTCGCGGATCATTCGAAGAGCGGATTTTCGCGGATCAACTCAAAAGATATGAATACGCACAAGGCTTACCTCCTTATTATTCCTGCTCTCTGTCTGTTGGTAGTTATTGGCGGAGCGGCTTGGCGTGATTATGTTCGCGATGATGCTCGGCGGGATGCCGTGCTCGAAACTCAGAAGTCGGATATCGGCGAGCTGGAGCAGCGGATTGCAGCTGCGCGGAACCAGGCGCTCTCACAAATTGCCGACCTGGAGCGGCAGCGCAAAGAGTTTGTGGCAATGCCGTTGCGTGCTCCGCAGATTGTGCGGAACTCGTTCCCATGCAATCGCCAATTCAGCCGAGTCCGGCGACTCAGAAGTCGCCGCCAGACGCTCCCAGTGCGACGCTCACGAAACAGCAGGAAGTCGATCTCGCTCAGTACGCACTTGCGTGCAAAGAGTGCTTGGTGGAACGCGATCAGTTTGGGCAGCAAGCGAAGGATCAGCAGGAGATCATCTCGCGCCAGAAGATCGAACTCCATGCCGCGAAGAAAGCAGCCAAGGGCGGCAGTTTTTGGCAGCGGACTGTCAGGATTGCGAAATGGGGCGCGATCTTCGGCGGGATTGGATACATGATTGGGAGGACGCAGCAATGACGAAGCTCACAGAAGCATTTCAGGAGATGGTCGGTATATTGAATGCGCTGATCCGCGTGCTCAACTCAGTGCACACCAACATTTGGGCGATTCTGCTTGTCTTCTTCGCAGTCGGGCTTTACCACGACGGTAAAGATGCCGCGGCGCTTGCGATCAGCACGGGCGCGTTCACGATGCTGCAGGCAGTTAGAGCCGGAGACAAAGCGTGAAAAGCGCTCCTTCCCAATTGAAACACTTCCCTGCTACGCGGCTGCCTTCTTCCATAGCAGCGCTCCGGCAACTGCTACACCAGCGACTAATCCGACGGCTGCGGGACTGACTCCGCCCTTCTTCCATCCGCCGCGCACTCCGTCTCCGTACTCTACTGGCTCGAAGACGCTGGCCGGGGACTCCGGAGCAGTCTCTTCTTGTTCCATTTGCGCACGATGGACATTTTTGCCCATCACTGTTTCCATCGTCTTTGGCGCAACCTTGCCGACGACTCTGCCAACTTTTCCGCGCGTGCCGATCACCACCTCGTCCTCTGGCTTGTAGGCCAGCTTGTAGAGCATGTCGATCACCAGCTTGGGATCGTAGACTGGCGGAATCGGATGCACCGGGTGGCCGGTGTGTGTGCCTGCGTGCTGGAAGAATGGCGTGTCCATCGATGTTGGCATTACAGTGCAAACATGAACGTCGTTCTCGCCATTCACCTTCAGCTCCGAGCGCAGGCTCATGCCCAGGCCACGCATGCCGTGCTTCGAAGCAGAATAAGACGCAGCATATGCCGTTCCCGAGATGCCGGCCATGGATGCCACGTTGATCAGAATTCCTTGTCCATGCCGGCGGAACTCTTTGAGAGCGACCCACGATCCGTACATGCTGCCCAGCAGATTGGTGCGGATGATCTGCTCGTGCTCCTCGATCGGCGTTTGCTCATAACGGCCGAATGTACCGACGCCGGCGTTGTTGATCCAGACATCGATGCGGCCAAAGCGCGCGACGGCAGCTTCGGCCGGCCGCTCCACGTCTTCACGGCGGCTGACATCGGTCTTCACCGCGATCGCCTGCGCTCCCCGTTTCCCGCATTTGCGCGCGAGTTCTTCGATCAGGTCCTCGCGTCGCGCGGCTAACACCAAATTCAGTC
>DATLKS010000664.1:0-5565 GCA_035538255.1 Terriglobales bacterium | reverse complement strand
TGCAATGCCATCAAGACAGGACAAGACTTGTATGGTCCACACAACGTAAGCCATTTCTATAATGCCGCTGCTTTCACACAGCCGTGCGTATTGGCGTCAAACGGACAGCCAGATCCGGCAAATTCGCCGGCAGGCTGTGTTCCCCTTACGGGGATAGCCGTACTTGGTGGGGGACCCACTCAGGTCGCAGGGCCCGGATTCCACAGGCTCGACTTTTCGACATTCAAGGAGTTTCCGTTCCAGGATCGCTTCCGCCTGCAATTCCGCGCTGAGTTTTTCAACATCCTAAACCATCCCAACTTCAATGCTCCAGGTTTTGGTGGTAACGGAGTTGTCTCCATTCCTGGCGCGACGAACTTCACTAACCCGAACTTTGGTGCGATTGGATCGACTCGTGATGCTCCTTACGATCCGCGACAGATTCAGTTTGCTCTGAAGCTGTATTACCGAGTGTTGGTCACCGAATTTCGCGGAGAGGCTTCAGGGGAAAGCCTCTTCGCGGAATCACGGTTGTGTAGGTCAAAGGTCGCATGCTCTGCCGAGAGTGGTAGGATGCGGAGGTTGTGAAGATCAGGCGCACCTCAACGTGGGTTTTTTTCTGGACACTTCTGGCTTGCCTGCCTCTTGTCGCAGTTGATTCCAAGACTAATCCGCGTCTGAGTCAGTTGTTTCAGGCTGCTCTCGGCGAATACAACTCTGGCCGCTTTGCCGATGCCGCCTCACATCTCGAAGCGTTGCTTCCGCAGGCGCCAGAGAGCTTCGACGTTCATGAGCTTCTCGGATTCGTCTATTCGGCGGAATCTTTGGAGGCTAAAGCAACGGATCACTTCAAGACGGCTGTTCGTCTAAAACCAAATTCCGCGGCAGCCAGAACAAATCTTGCCGCCAATCTCGCCAGATTGGGAAGGCTGGACGCGGCAGAAAAGGAATTCAACAAGGCTATCGAGCTTGAGCCGCGAAATTTTGATGCGAATCACAATCTAGGCGAGCTCTACGTTCGGGCGGGAAAGATCTCTCAGGCTGTGCCCTTTCTGGCGCAGGCCCAGCGCATCATGCCTTCTGCCTATGACAACGGTTATGACCTAGCCCAAGCCTACTTAGTCACGAAGCAGTACGTTGAGGCTCGCCGGACAACACGCGACCTGTTGTCCCGAAAAGAGACAGCGGAGCTCCACAATCTGCTAGGGCAGATAGAAGAGGCAGATGCGAATCATGTGGCTGCTGCGAATGAATTTGAAGCTGCGGCACATATAGATCCGAGCGAAACGAACCTGTTTGATTGGGGGAGTGAGCTGCTCGTCCATCGCACACTTGAGCCAGCGATCGAAGTGTTTCGGAGTGGCACTGGGCGCTATCCCAACTCTTCTCGATTGGCTATCGGCCTGGGAATGGCCTTGTATGCCCGCGGAAACTACGACGAAGCAGTCAAATCGTTGCTCAGAGCCGCGGACTTGAGCCCGTCCGATCCTGGGTGCTATCTCTTTTTATCGAAGGCGTACGATAGCTCGCCCAATCAAGCCGAAGACGTAATCCAGAGATTCCGTCGCTACGCAGAGCTTCAGCCAAACAACGCTCGTGCGCTCTATTACTATGCTCTGAGCCTTTGGAAAGGGAAGCGAACGCAGGACGCCGTCCAGAGCCTTGACCAGATACAGGCGCTGCTAAGCTCCGCCGTGACGCTTGACCCATCCTTCGCAGAAGCACACCTGCAATTAGGAAATCTCTACTCTGATGAGAAGAAATATGCTGAGTCGATTCCCGAGTATCTGAAAGCAATCGAATATAAAGCTGACTTGGCCGACGCGCATTATCGCCTGGGTCAGGCGTACGTTCGGACGGACGCAAGAGATCGTGCCCAGGAGCAGTTCGAGATTTATCAGCGGCTCCGGACGCAACAGATGGCCGAGCTTGATCAGCGGCGCGCTGAGATTCGCCAATTTGTGTACTCAACGAAAGACACGGCGGTGAAGCCATGATGTCTTCTCCGCGAGAGCTGACGCAGACGCTTGTCCGCAGTCGTCGAGATTTCCTGCGGGATTCCGTGCGGCTGACATTAGGCACCACGCTGTTGCGCTCGAAAGCGTTCTCCTGGACGGCCGCTGCTGCTCCGAAGAGAAAGGTTGTGGTCGTCACCTTTGGCGGCGGCGCGCGCGATCAGGAAACCTTCGCGCCCGAAGGTCAGGAAAACATTCCCCAGCTGATGCGCGAAATTGTGCCGCGGTCGAGCTTTTTTACTCAGGTAGTTAATCGCGGGATTTTGGGCCACTACGTGGCCACCGCAAGTCTGGCGACGGGTGTCTACGAGACCATCAACAATTTCTCCTCGCTCCCGCCTGAGTCGCCGACCGTGTTTGAGTATTTCCGCAAGGACTTGAGACGTCCAGCTTCAGATGCATGGGTAGTAGCGCCAAGCAACGGATTCAACCGTATCGGCGAGAGCAGTCATCGTTCCTATGGCGGCGGTTTGGGAGCCCAGGTGATTTTGCCCAAGTATTTGTTGAAGGCCGCACTTTCCAGCGGCAATACCGATTACGAGCACCTGCTGCGCGACAACTATGAGACTCCGTTTTATACGCCGGAGCTTGCCGGGAACGAATTTCAGCTGAAGCAGTTGGAAATGGTTTTGAAGGTGTCGGTCGACAACTTCAAAGCACATGCGCGCACGCTATCAAGTCCCGACGAGCTTTCCATATATATCTTGCGCCAATTGATGCGGCAGCTCGCGCCAAGCCTGCTTTGGATCACGATGCACGACATCGACATCGCCCATGCCGGAGCTTATTCGCTGTACGTGGAAGCGATTCAGCGCACCGACCGCTTGTGCGGAGAGTTGTGGCGGACCATCGAGAGCGAGCCGGAGTACGCAGGTAACACCACACTTTTCATTCTTCCCGATTTTGGCCGCGACTCTGACGATGATGCCGGCGGCAACGGATTTCAGCATCATCGCACCGGTGATGCGCTCTCCAGGACAACATGGCTGATTGCGCTCGGGGCCGGTATTCGCGAAGGAGTGGTTTATGACCGGGCTGTCGATTCGACGGATCTGGTACCGACTCTCGGTTCAATTTTGGGATTTTCTCCAACACTTGCAAAAGGAAAGCCGATAACCGAGTTGCTCTGACCACTATGCTTCCTCGCGAACTCAAAACGGAGCAGTTTGCGGCCTATGAGCCCGAAGCCAAGCGGCTGGCAACCGAGTACATTGCAACTTTTCAACGGTTGCCGCTGAGTTTTTTACCGAATCTGCTGCGGGAGGTTGCGGACTGCGATTTCAAGTTTCCTGTTGAGCGCAGAGCCTTGGAAGGCGAACTGGCGAAATTGCGGTCTTTGTCGCCGCAACAACTGGAAGAATGGTTTCGCGCATTCACTGAGATTCGCATCTCACCCGAGCTCGAACGGTCTGATTGGGCACGAGCGCCCGCTCAGTTCGTCGAGCAACTCTCCGCGTACCTTTGGACTACGCATCAACTAGACGCCTTTCGAGCGGCCGCTGTTGCGTATGCCGACCGCATGCGGGCAGCAGTACCGCCGGAGCCGCCTTCAATTCCTAGAATAGGAATCACGATCATTGGACAAGGAGTTGATTCATTCAACGCTTCTCTGTTTCGGAAGCTGCGCAATCAGGGCGCATACTTCAGCAATATCAATCCCGAAAACGGATTGAAGGTTCTGCTCGAAGCAGTAGGCAGGCGAGCGAAGGAACATCCGGTTCCTTACGCACACTGGTATGTTGATGGCGGCCACAGCCTGGAGCACGAGCCCTCGCTCGCCTGTGTTTCTTACGGCGATCTGGAGCCGGCTAGAGCGGCTTTGCTGCGAAAAATGCGCGCGCAAATCGACCGACCTGGGATGGGACCCGAAGCCCTCCGCACGTTCTTAGCGCAATTGCGCCCACAGGATGTCGGCTTAGGTGGCAGTCGAACGGATGCGGTGCTTGATCGCTTTCGCCTCAAGGTTCTGACAGAGGGTTCGGGAACCCAGATATTCAGTACTACTTTCGTTCAGTGGACTGCGCGTGAGGCCCTGAGACGGGCGCAGCCAGTCACGCTGCTTGTTCGGTACGCTCCGCGCCAGCGCCAGAAGCCCATGAACGAACTCTTAACCGCGACCCAGGATCGCGTGGAACTTGATCCGGTCGGCTCGCTGATCGACGGCGATATGGGGGCGTATTACAACTGGCTCAATCAACAACGTCTGCCGGGAGCCGATCGCTCTTCGTTCCTGATTTGGTTTGAGAGCCACAGCTATGCCCTGGCAATTGGACCATCGGTACCCCGCGGGACCGAGTCAAGTGGCGCCACCAGCGTTAAAGAACTGCTTTCCTGGATTGTCTGAAGTCCAAAGTACAAATCGTTACACGGTACAAAATTATTCAATTCCTGGAGAACTATGGACCGTCGCGACTTCATTCGAAATACGGGTGTATTGATTGCTGGGGCAGGCATCGCGCCAATTGCTCTCGGCAACTCCGCACAGCAAAGCAGCGCTGCTACGTCAGGACGTCTCGTGCTGCCAATGAACCGGAATTGGCGTTACAGCCGAACTTCATCTGAAGCTGCGCATGCAAAAGATTTTGACGATTCCAATTTTGAACCTGTCGTTATCCCTCATACCAACGTGCGATTGCCCTGGCACAGCTTTGACGAAAAACAATACGAGTTCGTCTCCGTTTATCGCCGCCGTTTCAAACTTCCCCCCGAAGCGCGCGGACAACGCGTGTTCGTGGACTTCGAGGGCGCGATGACGGCATCTACAGTGTGGATCAACGGCACGCGGTTGGGAGAATACAAAGGCGGCTACACTCCTTTTTCTTTTGAGCTGACGCCTCATCTGGACTTGGTTGGTGAGAACCTGCTGGCCGTGGATCTCGACTCGACGGAACGCCCTGACATTCCTCCATTTGGATATGAGATCGATTATTTGACCTTCGGCGGAATTTATCGAGAGGTCTGGTTGCGGGTCGTTCCGCCGACCTTCATCGAGAACATCTTCGTCAGGCCCAAAGATGTGCTTGCGGCAAAGCCCGGTCTTGAGGTCGACTGCTTCCTTCAACACTCCGACGCAACACGCGCACCGCTGGTCCTCGAAGCCGAACTGCTGGACGGCGATCACATCGTTTCCAAAACGACACTGCGTGTTTCGCCATTTGCCCCCGCGCCGGAAGCTGTTGCGCACACTTTGCGCTTCGACGCGCTTGCCGGCATTAAGCTCTGGGACCTGGAAAAGCGAAATCTCTATATGGTGCGCACGCGTCTGGTGCGCGGAAGTCAGACAATAGATGAAGACTCGCGACGTTTCGGATTTCGACAGGCTCAGTTTACGGATCATGGCTTTGAGCTCAACGGCAAAATCATCAAGCTCCGCGGGCTCGACCGGCACCAGACGTTTCCCTTTGTGGGCCAGGCGATGCCCGGACGGGTTCAGCGGCGGGACGCGCAGGTTCTGCGCGAGCAGCTCAAATGCAACATCGTGCGCACCTCGCATTATCCGCAGTCGCGGCATTTCCTCGATGCCTGCGACGAACTCGGCCTGCTTGTTCTCGAGGAAATTCCCGGCTGGCAG
>DATLKS010000663.1:0-1971 GCA_035538255.1 Terriglobales bacterium | reverse complement strand
CCCGCAATGAGATTGCGGAACATGTGCGAGGAAGTGGGGACCCATGCAGCGAAAGAATCGACGGCGCTATGGCCGGTCCCGCTTCGCGACAGAAAATCCGATTGCTGTCAACGCTGGCGTATCTGTAGCTGACCATTGCATATCCTTTCAAGTTCAGGAAGGTCGATCTGCCACGTCGCTGGTCAGGTGCTTTTTCGTCTTCCCATCTTATTTGACTCACTAACCAATAAAAGGTTACATTATTGGTGTAAAAGTTTGAGTGCTCACATGCGAACCGCAGCAGACAAATCCGACTGGAAGGACGGCTTTCTTTTTGTAGGTAATGAGTTGGTGCTGGATTTTCTGAACACCCGGCCGATCCAGAATGGGGAGCCCTTCGAGTTGCTCACCGACTTCGGAGCACTCTTACGCTGGTTTCGGGCGGCCAATGTATTGAATCCCCAGGAGTTCACCCGTCTCCAGAATCAATGGTGCGACACGCCGAAGGCCAAGAGAATTACGGAATCCATGCGTGCGTTGCGCGAAGACCTCAGGAAAGAAATTCTCGCCTGGGAGCATGGTGACCTCCTTCGCCGCTCGACGATTAATGAGCTGAACCGATTGATGTCGCAACATGCCATGCGTACGAGGCTGACCGTGCATGGCAACAGCTACTCGACGGAACTGTGGTTCGAGCTACATGAACCAGAAGACCTGTTTGCGCCGTTGGTGCACAGCGCGGTGAAATTATTTGCCGAAGTCCACCGCAAGCGCGTGCGCAAGTGTGATCAATGTGTGCTGCACTTTCATGATCTGAGCAAGAAGGGAACACGACGCTGGTGCAGCATGCAGCTTTGTGGGAATCGGCTCAAAGTTGCGGCCTACGCCGCTCGACAGCGTCGGCACGCCCACAAATGAGTCGCCGGCGGCAGGGCGTGCGGTGAGCTACCTTACGAAGGCCAATGAGGACCATACAAACTTCTCCCGCTAGCGCATTTTGACGAGAGTTAGGCGATTACTTGCGGATTGCCGGTCAAAGTAAAACAGGATCCCTCTGGCTCGGGAGGGCGCGCTGTAGTAACGAACACCCACAGGTCGCATTTGTGGCTCTCGGCGGAGTTCCCGCTTTCGCAGAACCGACCATTCATTTGCTGTCTCGGACCAGGTAAAGGTCTGCTTCGACAAGCTTTCGCCAATGCCGTCTCCCTGAGTTACGGTGGCGGCGACCCTGTTCGCCCTGGGCCTCTACCGAGTATTCCGAGGATGTCATGTCCGTGATGATTTCGCCAGAATCTCCTCAACACGCGCGATGGCACGATCAAGCTCAGAATCAGTGTTGTAGAAGTGCGGTGACATGCGGACGCCAGCTCTGGGGCGCCAGTCCACCAAAACGTCGCGTTTGAGAAGTTCGCGGCAAACCTCTCGCGAATGAGGCAAGTCGATGGAAACAGTTCCGCCACGCCTTTCGGGATCAAGCGGAGTATTTACGCGCCACCCTCGATCTCTCGCTAATTGGATCAACCGAGAAGTTTGCCGCATGGATTTCTGCCGAATCCGCTGGATCCCGATTTCGGCGATTATCCTCAATCCGGGCCGGGCGGCTCCAAGCGCGGGGATGTGGGGAGTCCCATTCATGAAACGAAACGGCGGATCGGCGTAGCGGATCGGCCCGATCTCGAAGGCAAAAGGATCCTGGTGAGCGCTCCAGCCAGTGAATTTGGGCTGCAGTTTTTCGCCGAGATCGGGACGAACATAAAGATAGGCAACGCCCGGGCCGCCGCAAAGCCACTTGAGCACGCCGCCACAGCAGAAATCTACACTCAGCTCTTGAACATCGATCGGAACTGTACCCAGTGATTGAAAAGTATCGAGTACGACATGTGCGCCAACTTCGTGAGCTTTCTCGATGATGGCCTTGGCATCGTTAATATAGGCACTGCGAAAGAGGACGTGTGAAACCGGCACCAGAAGCGTGGTTTCATCGATAGCATC
>DATLKS010000662.1:0-4968 GCA_035538255.1 Terriglobales bacterium | reverse complement strand
ACGCCCAGCAAACGACCGAGCCGCCGCCTGGAATGCCGCCCGCCTTTGGAACCGCTCCGCCGGTAGGACCGGAGGTCTCTCCGGCAACATTTGCTGAAGCCGAAAAATTGATGCAGGTGCAATTCACCGCTGCCGAACGGGGGCAGGCGGCTGGAAATTGGCGCAGTGCCATGGCTCCGCTATATGAGCGTCGGACCGGCCCACGCAAAATTGAGTTGGAGCCGACACTTGTTCCATACTCACGTTGGAATCCGGTACTGCCTGGCGAGTCGGCTGGACCGGTTCGCGATCAGTTCGTCCGCAATAACGTCGATCCAGGATCGGTACCATCACGGGAAGAAGATATCGCCTTTGCTCCGCTCACTCATCTGGCGCGCTGGATCGAGCGCCGGCAGTTGACCTCAGAGCGGCTCACAGAAATCTATCTCTCCCGGCTGAAAAGGTTCGATGCAAAGCTGAGATGCGTTATCACGCTCACTCCCGAATTGGCACTGCGGCAAGCCCGACAGGCTGACCAGGAGATCGCCTCGGGGAACTATCGCGGACCGTTGCACGGAATCCCCTGGGGCGCGAAGGACCTGCTCGATACGGCGGGAATCGCAACCACCTATGGAGCCGAGCCCTTTCGCAACCGGATACCAGCCGAAGATGCTGTTGTCGTCAAGCGATTGCAGGATGCCGGCGCGGTGCTGGTTGCCAAACTCAGTTTAGGCGCTCTGGCGCTGAACGATATCTGGTTTGGCGGACAGACGATGAATCCCTGGCTGCTCGAAGAGGGATCGTCAGGATCGAGCGCCGGCCCCGGAGCTGCCGTCGGCGCCGGACTGGTCGGGTTCGCAATTGGAAGCGAAACCGATGGCAGTATCGTCTCACCGAGCACGCGCTGCGGAATCACTGGTCTGCGGCCTACGTTTGGGCGCGTGCCGCGCACCGGAGCAATGACGCTGTGCTGGTCTCTCGACAAGCTCGGTCCTATGACGCGGCGAGTAGAAGACGCGATGCTCGTTCTCCATGCCATTTCGGGACCGGATGTGAGCGACTTATCCAGCGTGCCCAGCAAACTTGATTTCGATGCGAATGCGGCCACCAGCGGCCTGCGCGTTGGCTACTTTCCAGCATGGATGAAAGAGAATCCAGCCACTGATGTGGACCGCGCAGCTCTCGAACATGTGGGCAAGGTTGGAATGGTTCCCGTGGAAGTTTCTCTCCCAAATTGGCCCTACGATTCTCTGGCCCTGATCCTGTTCGCCGAAGCCGCGGCCGCCTTCGAAGATCTGACGCTCAGCCACAAAGTAGATCAGCTCAAAGTACAGGTACCAGACGCCTGGCCGAACACATTCCGCCAGTCAAGATTTCTGTCGGCGGTCGACTTTGTGCAGAGCGATCGCCTGCGGCGAAAGGTGGCTATAGAAATGGCGCGCCTCCTCTCTCACGTGGACCTGCTTCTGGTGCCCTCATTGCGGGACGAGATGCTCACAATCACCAACTTCACCGGGCATCCATCGCTCACGCTGCGCGCGGGCTTCTTCCAAGTTTCGGAAGCGCGCAGTGACTGGGCTCCCGATCCCGCCCATCCGCTGCCGAAGTTCTCGCCACCGCGCCGCGTCCCTCACGGCGTGACCCTTATCGGGAAACCATTCGATGAAGGCACAATAGCCCGTGCCGGACTCGCCCTGGAACGAAGCTTCGCTGTAACCGATGAAAGACCCCCAAACTTTTGAGGCTATTGTTTCTTCAGAGCTTCCACACCAATGTGCGTGACAGCCCTGGAGAGCTTAGGGACCAGGAAACCTGTGCTTCGGCGGTAGTAGATGTAGCCCTGCCCAAATTCGGTGGTCATGTAGGCTTCCTCGCGTTTTCCCTTCATCGCGAATGCCACGGTCACCATCGCGATCGCCACCAATCCGCGCCACTCGCCGATCTGTAGGGCTGTCCCAATTACGGAAAGCAAAATTCCACTATAGATCGGATGACGCACATATGCGTAAGGGCCGGAGCACATGAGCTCATGCCCAACTTTTACGGTGATTCGTCCACTCCAATTGTCAGCCAAGACGAAGCGCGCCCATACTGCCAGAGCCACACCGAGATAAGTGATGACTACGCCGGCCAATTCGCCCCAATGGCTTCGCGGCATGAATCGCCCGTAAAGCCGATTGAAGGGCACGGAATGGGAGAACAGCAGAGCAAAGCCAAAGGCAAAATACGCGCCGTACAGGAGACGGGCGGCTAGCGGTTCAGCTGCTTTGTCCGGCTTGCGTTTTAATGCTGCGATTCCCCAAACAATCAAGAACACGTACCACGCGCAAAGGTTCACTTGCCAAAGTGTGAGGTGATGCATGATACCTCCTGGCTGCTCATTCCCTACAGTTCATGTCATGGGCCGCTGACTATTGCGTACCGCCGCTTTTCCGGATTTCTCTGCGCTGCGCAGGTGTTTGATCCAATCCAATTCCGATTGCGTCTCGCTGCGAAATCGCGTTGTGACTTCGGTGGCATAACGGTCGAGGGAAAAGTTTTGTTCTACTGTCGTCAACCTCTCCAGCCGCGCAGTCAGGTGCGCTTCTCGAGCATCGAGAATCGAAACGCGCGCCTCGGGACCAAGCAACTGAAACATCCCGACGCGAAGACGGAAGGCATCGGACGAACGGGCGTCTTGCTCGCTAAAGGCGCTGAGCCGGGCCACCAACTCCATGCGTCCCAGTGCGGTAATCGCGTAGCGAATCCGTCTTTGTCCGCGCTCTCCCGGAACTGTCTTCCGGCTGACCCACTTGCGATTCATGAAACGGCGCAGAAGCGGATAGACCAAATTGTTGTGCAACACTCCCTGACTCAGGATCATGCCCGCCTCGTGTTTGAGCTGATATCCGTGTTTCGGTCCTGCCAGCAGGGTGGACAGGACTATTAGGTCAGTCATGACTGTGTCAACTATGCCCTAATACCTCTGATGAAGTCAATGAAGGGCTGCTCAGGCGACAGCACCGGGAAAACACAGCGCCAGCGCTACCACAAGTGGTTCTGTTAAAACTTTATGTGGCGAATCTGAGCACTCCTCTTCTTAGTTTGTCGACTGCTGCGACGTGGGGCGCGGGCGACTTTTGCGGCGGGATCGCTACCCGCCGGTCCACTGTCTTCAGTGTTGTTGCCGTGGCACATGGCGCCGGGCTGCTCTTCATGTTGGCGCTGGCTGTCCTGTTTCGGGAAAGGATGCCCGGCGAGGCTGCTCTCGCCTGGGCGCTTGCAGCAGGAATCACCGGCGGAGCCGGCTTGGCTTGTCTGTATCGGGCATTGGCAGTCGGCAAGATGGGATTGAATGCGCCACTTTCGTCGGTAATCACCGCATTAGTGCCGCTGATATTCAGCCTGTTTCGCGAGGGATTGCCGCATCTTTGGCGCACGGTGGGGCTGGCCGTCGCGCTCGTGAGCATCTGGCTGATCGCTTCCCAGAACGATTCAGATCACCCGTCGGATAAACTGCACGCTCCCATTGCCACAACATCCCCGGCCGACACCAACCAAGGAGTAGCACTCGCCATTGCTGCCGGCCTAGGATTTGGAGGGTTTCTGGTGCTCATCAAGTTTGCCGGATCATGCGCGGTGTTCTGGCCATTGGCGATGACGCGGGTAGGCTCGCTGGGATTGATGCTGACGATGCTTGCGGTAAGCCGAGGAGAGTGGCGGCTGGCACCGGGATCGCTGCGATGGGTGCTGCTCGCCGGCTTTCTCGATACCGGAGCCAATGCGCTGTATGTGGCCGCAACTCAGCGGGGATCGCTGGCTGTGGCAGCGGTATTGTCGTCGCTGTATCCGGGGAGCACGGTGATCCTGGCGCGCATAGCGCTGAAGGAACGATGGTCACGTTTGCAAGGAGTCGGTATGGCAACGGCATTGGTGGCGGTAGGGCTGATCAGCTACTAGAAAAGCAAGCTGATAGCTCTTCCATCACAGCCCCAGATCGCTCGCGACCTTCTTCATAGCTTCTATGCAGAAGGTGATGTGCTCATCGAGGTCGACGCCCAACACCGCCGCGCCATTGATGATGTCGTCGCGAGAGACGCTGCGGGCGAAGGCTTTGTCCTTCATCTTTTTGCGGATCGATTTGGCGTCCACCTCGGCCAGGGACTTGGAGGGCTTCACCAGCGCGGTGGCAGTGATGAATCCGGCGAGTTCGTCGCAGGCGAATAGGACCTTCTCCATGTGAGTTTCGCGAGGAACACCGGCGTAGTCAGCGTGCGAGAGGATAGCGCGGCGGACATCGTCAGGATAGCCGCGTTCGGCCAGGATCTTGTTGCCGACAAAGGGATGCTGTTCCGCGCTGGGAAACTTCTCGTAATCGAAGTCGTGGAGCAGGCCGGTAATGGAGTACTTCAACTCGAGGACGGCAACGTCCGCCGGACTCAGCCCGTGCTCACGCGCTAACTTTTGCGCGTAGGCGATCATGCAGGCCTCCACTGCCCTAGCATGTTTTCGCAAACTCTCCGATTGAGTGTATTCAGTTAGTAAACTCCACGCAGACTCACGGGATTGAACGCTCATTTATCTGTTTTCTCCGTTGTTTCTCCTGCATTTTCTGGCAGTTTATTCCTGTTTTCATACGGTTTTCACTTGACTTCCCCGGCGGAGTACCGCAAAGTAACCGTGGCTTGGATTACGGGATTTCGTCCCGCCTCCTGGCTTTTGTTTGAGAGTGCCCAGCTCTGGCAACTCCCAAACTACATGGCCACAACACTCGCACCTGTTGATTCCCGAGAGGTGGTGAGATGCGACCATTGTCATCTTGTCCAATTCCGGACCAACAACAATAACTGCCGCCGCTGCCGCACGTCATTGGACAACGAGCCGGAGCCAGTCATGGTCGCGCCGGAGATTGCTCCGGCGGTCAGCAATAACAGCTCACATCCGCAGATTCAGATCGCGCTCGCGATCCGCTCGCTGCGCCGACGCTCGGGGCTGAGTCAACGTCAGCTC